>CAKZYH010000049.1 GCA_937884725.1 uncultured Paracoccaceae bacterium | reverse complement strand
GACACGTAACGCTGCAGGAGTTTGACGTCCTTATAGTCGATCCGCGGGGCGCTGGGGCCTGAGAACGGGCAGGTTTTGCGGCGACGAAAGAAGGGCCGGCGCGTCGGAAGTTGTGCAATATCAACCATTTATGCGCTCTCCCGTTCGCGGCGCTCTTCTCGCCGATCGTCCCTGCGGTCCTCACCGCCACCTTCACCCTCTTCGCGCTCGCCACGCTCACGGCGGCGGCGGTCATCACGGTCACGCTTTTGCTTCATGACCGAGGGGCCTTCCTCGTGCTCTTCCACCTTGATGGTGAGCGTGCGCAGGACGTCCTCATTGAGGCGCATCTGGCGCTCCATCTCCTGCACGGCGGGGGCCGGCGAGGTGATGTCCATCAGCGCAAAGTGCGCCTTGCGGTTTTTGTTGACGCGGTAGGAGAGGGTTTTGAGGCCCCAATTTTCGGTGCGGCCGACTTCGCCGCCGCCTTCGGTGATGACGCCCGTGTATTGTTCGATGAGCTCATCGACAGCCTGGCCGGACACATCCTGCCGGACCAGGAAGACACACTCATAAAGTGGCATTCTGTACCTCGTTGGTGCGCCCCAACACCGGGACGCGCGCTCCCGCACGATTGCGGATGCCGATCAGCGCAAAGCCTCGTCGAAGCCCCGTGAGGCGACGACCTTCGCGAGCGAAGACACGGGAGGACGGGCAAAGACCTGGTTGAGGCGCCCAGCCATAGGACGCAACAACCCCTCCGTTCAGCCTTCAGCTGGTTCGGCGATTGGGCACATAGAAGCTGTGACCACCAGATGACAAGGGCTAGAGCCGCGTGCAGGGCTGATTTTCGCGGGAAAGGCGAGGCTAGCGCCTTGACGCGCGCCGATTTGCATAAATCTTTGGCGCTTTCCGCCAGCACCAACGCGAGATTGGGTTTCGTCAGTGACAGTCGCTTTTACGTTCCCCGGACAGGGGAGCCAGGCCGTGGGCATGGGGAAGGGCTTTTATGATGCCTATCCCGCGGCCAAAGCGGTGTTTGACGAGGTGGACGAGGCGCTGGGCGAAAAGCTGTCGGCGCTGATTTTTCAAGGCCCTGAAGAGACGCTGCGGCTGACGGCGAATGCGCAGCCGGCGTTGATGGCGGTGTCGCTCGGCGCGTGGCGCGCGCTTCAGGCCGAGGGCGTGAGCGCTGAGGATGGGGTATTATTCGCCGGTCACTCGCTGGGTGAGTATTCCGCGCTGGCGGCGGCGGACGCGCTGAGCGTGGGGCAGACTGCCAAACTGTTGCGGCTGCGCGGTGAAGCGATGCAGGCCGCGGTGCCGGCGGGCGAGGGCGCCATGGCGGCGCGCCTGGGGCTTGAGCCGGAGGTGGCCGAGGCTGTGGCGGCAGAGGCGGCGGGCGATCAGGTGTGCGAGCTTGCCAACGATAATGCGCCCGGCCAAAGCGTGGTGTCGGGCGATGCGGCGGCGGTGGAGCGCGCGGTCGAGATCGCCAAAGGCAAAGGCGCGAAGCGGGCTGTAATGCTGCCGGTGAGCGCGCCGTTCCATTGCCAGCTGATGGCGCCGGCGGCCGAGGCTATGGCGGCGGCGCTCTCCGAGGCGACGATCAATGCGCCGAAGAAGCCGGTGCTGGCGAACGTGTCTGTGACGCTCCTTGATGAGCCGGACGCTATTCGGGACAGCCTGGTCGCTCAGGTGACGGGGCGGGTGCGATGGCGCGAGTCGATGGTGTCAGCGGCGGGGATGGGCGTGACCCATCTGGCTGAGATTGGGGCGGGCAAGGTGTTGTCCGGCCTTGCTAAGCGGCTCGCCCGCAGTTTGAACGCGGTCGCGGTGCACGAGCACGGCGACTGTGCGGCGTTGACGGCGATACTAGGAAAGAGCGCACATGTTTGATCTGTCGGGCAAAGCGGCCCTCGTGACCGGTGCCACGGGCGGCATTGGCGGGGCGATTGCAGAGGCCTTTGTGGCCCAAGGCGCGACGGTGATTGCGTCCGGATCCACGGCCGAGCGGGCGGAGGCGGCTGCACAGCGGCTTGGCGCGTCGCACGCTCTAGCGGCGAATCTGTCGGACCGGGACGCTGTCGATCAGCTGGCGAAGGATGCTGAGGCGATCGCGCCGGTGGCGATTTTGGTGAACTGCGCGGGCGTGACCCGCGACGGGCTCATCATGCGCATGAAAGACGAGGACTTTGACAGCGTCCTTGAGGTCAACCTGACGGCGGCGTTTCGGCTGTCGCGGGCCTTTATGCGGCCCATGATGAAGCGCCGTGCGGGGCGCATTATCAATGTGGGGTCCGTGGTGGGCTTTTCGGGCAACGCTGGCCAAACGAATTATGCGACGGCGAAAGCGGGGCTGGTGGGTTTGACCAAGTCGATTGCGCGGGAGGTCGCTGCGCGGGGCATTACGGTGAACTGCATTGCGCCCGGCTGCATTGCGACGGCGATGACCGATGCGTTGACAGACGACCAGAAAGCGGGCGTTTTGGCGCAGATTCCGCAAGGCGGGCTGGGGACACCTGCCGACATTGGCGCCGCGGCGGTTTACCTCGCGAGCGACGAGGCCCATTACGTGACCGGGCAGACGCTCCATGTGAATGGCGGAATGGCGATGGGTTTCTAGCGCCAACTTCACCTTAGACGCTTTGCAAACCGAAACTGGGTGCTATACCGCCTGACTAACGCGTAGCGGCGCGCATGAGAGCCTTCACGGCACCCTCCTTTTCAAACCGCTTAAGAATGCTAGACCGCCGGAGACGGTCGCCCACCTGAAGGAACCCCGATGAGTGATACCGCAGAACGCGTGAAGAAGATTGTTGTCGAACACCTTGGCGTCGAGGCCGATAAGGTCTCTCCGGAGGCGTCGTTCATTGATGATCTGGGGGCCGACTCGCTGGACACCGTGGAACTGGTGATGGCGTTTGAAGAAGAGTTCGGGGTGGAAATTCCCGACGATGCGGCCGAAACGATCCAAACTGTTGGCGACGCCATCAAGTTTTTGGACAAGAACGCCACCGCCTAAGCGGCACCGGCCAACACAAAAAATCAATCGAGTGAGGGTGCTGCGTGCGTCGCGTCGTTGTTACGGGCATGGGAACGGTCAATCCTATGGGGAGTGGCGTGGAGCACTCCTGGGAGGCCATCAAGCACGGCAAGAGCGGCGCGTCGCGGGTGACGAAGTTCCCCGTGGACGATCTGCCCTCGCAGATTGCCGCGCAAATTCCGCGTGGGGATGCGCCGGGTGCGTTTGATCCTTCGTCGGCGATGGCGCCGAAAGAGCAGCGGAAATTCGACGAATTTTTGCTGTTTGGCGTCGCTGCGGCGCAGGAGGCCAGTGAAGACTCCGGTTGGACGCCTGAGAGTGAGGACGACCATGACCGCACCGGCGTTCTGATCGGTTCGGGGATTGGTGGGCTGTCGTCCATCGACCGGTGCGCGAAGGAAATGGAAGAGCGGGGCGCGAGGCGCATTTCGCCGTTCTTTATTCCGGGCGCGCTGATCAATATGGCGTCTGGGCTGGTGTCGATCAGGTATAAGTTCCGTGGGCCGAACACGTCGGTGGTGACGGCGTGCTCCACCGGGGCGCACGCCATTGGCGATGCGGCGCGGCTGATCGCACTCGACGATGCGGATGTGATGGTGGCGGGTGGCTGCGAATCCACCGTGAGCCGGCTGGCGCTGGCTGGGTTTGCGGCGTGCCGGGCACTGTCCACCAACTTCAACAACGAGCCTGAGATTGCCTCGCGACCCTACGACAAGCGGCGCGATGGATTTGTGATCGGCGAGGGTGCCGGCGTGGTGGTGCTGGAAGAGTACGAGCACGCCAAGGCCCGGGGCGCGAAGATCTATGGCGAGCTGATCGGCTACGGGCTATCGGGCGATGGCTACCACATCACCGCG
Source organism: uncultured Paracoccaceae bacterium (assembly GCA_937884725.1). Classification (GTDB taxonomy): domain Bacteria; phylum Pseudomonadota; class Alphaproteobacteria; order Rhizobiales; family Amorphaceae; genus Acuticoccus. The sequence goes on along the minus strand of CAKZYH010000049.1, from coordinate 3,807 downwards.
CCGTCGCCGGATGGGGACGGGGCGTACCGCTGCATGAAGGCGGCGCTGCGGCGGGCGAAGATCACACCGTCAGACATCGACTATGTGAATGCGCATGGGACGTCGACGCCGCTTGGCGATGAGATCGAGCTGAACGCCGTTCACCGTCTGATGGGCAACGAAGCGGCGCGGCTCACGATGAGTTCGACCAAGTCGGCGACAGGTCATCTTCTGGGTGCGGCGGGCGCTGTGGAGGCGATTTTCTCGTTGCTCGCGCTGCGCGACAATATCGCACCGCCGACGATCAACCTTGACGATCCGTCAGTGGAAACTGCGGTTGATCTTGTGCCTAACTCGGCGAAGGAAAAAACAATCAACACCGTCTTGTCGAACTCGTTCGGCTTCGGTGGTACCAACGCCTCGCTGATTTTTAGACGAGTTTAGTCTGCGGAGGTTCGCCCATGGCCAAGCGTCGCACGCCACCACCTCTGGAGCGCGGCGGCAGGCCCGCGCCGCTGGTAAGTTCCACCGATCAGCGCCGTTCGAGCCGTCGAGGGCGGGATCAAAAGCCGCCTAAGAAGCGCTCTCGCGGGGCGCGCAATCCCTTCGTAATTGTCCTCAGCTTCCTGTTTTTGATGGTGATGCTCGGCCTGGTGGGTGCGGGGATCGCGATCACCTGGGCCGATCAGACGCTGCGTGCTGAGGGGCCGCTGACGCAGGACGTGGGCGTAATCATTGAGCCCGGGACGTCGGTGGCGGTGATCGGGCGCGATCTTGAGGCGAGCGGCGTCATTTCCAACCGCTTTGTGTTCCGGGCAGCTGCAATCCGTTCAGGCGCGGCGACGCGGCTCCAGGCGGGCGAGTATAAAATCGATGCTGGGTCGTCGATGGCGCAGGTGCTCGACACTTTGGCGTCCGGCAATGTGGTGCGGCATAAGATTACCGTGCCGGAGGGGCTGAGCTCGGCGCAGGTGGTGTCGATCCTGGAAGAGAACAGCGTTCTGACCGGCGAGATCGATTCGATCCCCGATGAAGGATCGCTGCTGCCGGAGACGTACATCTTCACGCGTGGGCTGTCGCGCGAGCGGATGATCGGGCTGATGCAGGACGCGATGACCAAGGCCATCGAGGAAGTTTGGGCGGGGCGTGATCCATCGATCCCCATCGAGAGCCCGGAAGAGATGGTGACGCTGGCCTCTATCGTTGAGAAAGAGACCGGCGTTGCGGGCGAGCGACCACGGGTGGCGGCGGTGTTCACCAACCGCCTTGATCAGGGCATGAAGCTGCAGTCGGATCCAACGATTTTGTATGGGCTATATGGCGGCGATGCGTGGCGCAGTTCGCGCACGATTTACCGCTCCGACATCGACCGGCCGAACCCCTACAACACCTATCAGATCGATGCTTTGCCGCCGGGGCCGATTGCCAATCCTGGCCGCGCTGCGCTGGAGGCAGTGGCCAACCCTGCCGACACCAATGAGCGCTTCTTTGTGGCCGATGGCACCGGCGGGCATGCGTTTTCGGTGACCTATGACGAGCACCAGCGCAACGTTGAGAAGTGGCGGGAGATCGAGCGCAGCCGCAATGCCGGTTCCACCACCCAGTGAGCGGATCTGACGTCTATTCGATGACCGGCTTTGCGAGCCTCGATACCGAAGTGTCGGGCACGCGGATTGGGCTTGAGGCGCGGTCGGTGAACCATCGTGGCCTTGATGTGCGCACGCGCTTGCCCTCGGGGTTTGAGGCGGCGGACGCGCGGCTTCGCAAGGCGATCAGCGGGGCTTTTAAGCGCGGTTCGGTGACAGTGAGCATGTCCCTGCGCCGGGTGAGTGAGGCGCAGCGCTACACGGTGAACCGCGAGCAGCTGGCGGTTTATATCGATGAGATCCAGGCGATGGCGGCCAGTGGCGCGGTGGCGGCGCCGCGGGCCGATGGTCTGCTGGCGCTGAAGGGCGTTGTTGAGGCGACGCAAGAGGACGAGACCGAGCTTGCCGCGCAGGCTCTGGACGGCCTGTTTGTCGAGCTGCTGTCGGCGCTGGCGGACAATCGGCGCGAAGAGGGCGCACGTTTGGCGCCGGTGATTGCCGGGCATCTTGATGAGATGGACCGGCTGCGGGTGGCCATTGAGGGATCGCCCGAGCGGGAGCTTCCGGCAATCAAAGCGCGGCTTCAGGGGCAGATCGCGGCGCTTTTGGATGGCGCGGGCCTCAGCGAAGAGCGGCTTCACCAGGAAGCGGCGCTGCTCGCCACACGCGCGGACATTCGCGAGGAGCTCGACCGGCTTTCGGCACATATTGAAGCGGCGCGGCAGCTTTTGGTGGCCGGCGGTCCCATGGGGCGCAAGCTCGACTTCCTGTCCCAAGAGCTCAACCGGGAAACCAACACGATCTGCTCCAAAGCGCCCCATCACACCATCACGGCGTTGGGGCTGGAGCTGAAATCGGTGGTGGAGCAGTTCCGCGAGCAGGTGCAGAACCTGGAATGAGCGATCCCAGTGAAGCTCCTCCCGCCCGTCGTGGCTTGTTGGTAGTGTTGTCCTCGCCCTCGGGGGCCGGGAAATCGACTCTGTCGCGGCTGTTGCTGGAGCAGGAACAGGGGCTTGCACTGTCGGTGTCGGTGACGACGCGGGCGAAACGGCCGAGCGAGGTGGACGGCGTTCACTACCATTTCGTGTCGCAGCGAGACTTTGAGAAACTGCGCGACCGGGGTGAGCTTTTGGAGCACGCGCACGTCCACGGCAACAATTATGGCACGCCCCGGGACGAGGTGGAGGAGGCGCTGGCGGCGGGCCGCGACGTCTTGTTCGACATCGACTGGCAGGGGGCGGAACAGATTGCGGAGCAGCTACCGGACGATTTGGTATCGATCTTCATTCTGCCGCCGTCGGCCGCCGCGCTGCAGACACGGCTAACGCGCCGGGCTGAGGACGATGAGGCGACGATCGCCAAGCGCCTGGCGAATGCACGCGAAGAGCTGACGCACTTTGTCGACTACGACTATGTGGTCGTAAACGATGAGTTGCAGACCGCGCTTGAGGGGGTTCAGGCGATCCTGCGGGCGGAACGCCTGAAGCGGCATCGATGCCCTGGGTTGACCGCGTTCGTGACGACGATGGCGGGGACGCTTTAGCTTTGCGACCCGTGATGGGTGCTGAGCGAACCGATGCCTGAGGCGTTTGAAACGATGCTCGCCGGTGGGCATCCCAACTCGCTTGGACGAACCGCTGAAGTGGTGGATCTAGTGCTCGCCACGCCTGAGCGGTTTGGAGAGCTTTTCGCTTGCTATGGCGGTCATGATGCGGCCGTTCGGCTGCGCACGTCCAACGCGATGAAGCGTATTGAGTCGGAACAGCGCGATCTGTTGGTGCCGTATGTGGACCGTCTCATCGGCGAGGTTGGCGCGCTCGACCAGGCTTCGGCGCAGTGGACGTTGGCGCAGCTCTTCGGCCGGCTTGCGGCGGATTTGAGCGCGCGCCAACGGCTGGCGGCTGTCGAACTGATGAAGCACAATTTGGAGCATCACAGCGACTGGATCGTGCTCAACGCGACCATGGAGACGTTGTCGGAGTGGGCCAAAGACGATCCTGCGCTGCGACTTTGGCTGCTGCCGCAGTTGGAGCGTCTGTGCCGGGATCAGCGTAAGTCGGTGGCCGGACGGGCGGCGAAAAAGCTGAAGGTGTTGGCAACCAGTTAGTCCAGCGCCGTACCCATCGGCGTCAGCGCGGCAAGGGTGATGAACTCGTCCACGGTGAGGGTTTCGGCGCGGCGGTCGGCGTCGATGTGGGCTGCGGCGAGGAGGTCGTCGGGGGTCTTGGTGAGGGATTTCAGG
>CAKZYH010000048.1 GCA_937884725.1 uncultured Paracoccaceae bacterium | reverse complement strand
TCCTCGCCCAAATCCTATTCGGCTTCATCCAGCGCGATTATCGCCGCGTCGCAGAACTCCACTTCCGTGCCGGCTACGTCCCAGAGGGCCAGGACGTGGACCTCTTCGCCCAAGCCCTACGCGCCGTCGGCGAACCCATCCGCGATGCCAGCGCGCCGGACCTTTCCATGGCCCGGCTGTTGTCGCAGCTCTTTGAAACAACGGAAATGTTTCAAATGGCGACCCAGCCGCAGCTGATCATGCTGCAAAAGACTATGGTGGTCGTCGAAGGCGTCGCCCGCACACTCGACCCGCAGCTCAATATCTGGGAGGTGTCCGAGCCTGTGGTGCGCGACTGGATCACCGAAGAACTCGGCCCCGCGGGCACCGTGCGCAAAGCCCAGGACGCGGGCGGCGCCCTCATGCGCGCCGTCTTGTCCGCGCCCGAACTTGCCGAACGCGTCGACCGCCTCACCAAGGATGTCGAGCGCGTGCTTGAGGACGGCGTACCGCTCTCCCACGGCAGCGTTGCGGAGCTGGGTACGGTCAGCGAACGGCACAGCCTATCGCGCATTGCCGCGCTTTGGGTCGGCGCGTTGGCGCTGTGCGGCATCGCGTGGGGCATGCTCACCTGACGCTGACACGGCCGTCGCACCCTCCAACACGGGCAGGGCGCACGCCTCAACGAATAATCAAAAACAGCACTGCACGCGCGCTGATGCGGCCGCGCTCGCCTGTCACCGGGCCAGGCCAGCAGGGTAAATCATCGCGGCCATCGCAACGGTCCGGAAACCTTAATCACTCGCTAAGATTCTTATCGCATGGTGCGTCCGTCCGGCGGCATCGCCCGCCATCCCAATGCGGAGACGCCCATCATGTGGATCATCGCCAACCTCTACGAGCGCTACATCGCCACCATCTCGCGCGCCTTCATCCGGCTCGCGTCGAACGAGGCTGAAGCGAACCGGCGCGCCCTCAACAACATGCATGCCGAGCGGCGTGCGGGCGCGAGCTCGGTGCCCTCCGTCGCGGGTCACGATGCAGGGATCGCCAATCGTGCCAAGCTCGTCCAAGCCGTCGACGCAGCCGATGCGGCCGAGTTTTCCAGCGCCGACCCTGCACCAATTATCGAAAAGTTTGCCCCCGTGGCTGAGCCGGTCCCGGCTGTCGAAGCCGCCCCAATTGTTGGAGAAGCTGTGGCGCAGGTGACGCCGGAGGTGCCCGCGCCCGCGCCCGCGAACCGTCCGCACCTCGACCCGAACCGCTCGTTCCCCATGGGTGTGCGCGGCGAGGTCGTTCTCGGCTGGGCAGAGGCCCTACTTGATGCGACCCGCGCCGACGTCGCCGGCCTCGTCGAGAAGCTTCGCAAAGACAAGCGTGTGC
>CAKZYH010000047.1 GCA_937884725.1 uncultured Paracoccaceae bacterium | reverse complement strand
CGTCTAACCTTTATTGGGGGCCGGATGTGGTCGGCATTTGGACCGAGGCGCCGGCGGGCGATCTGACGACCATTCGGGTGGGCACTGGGACCGGTGAGGAGGTGCAAAACCGGCTCGTGGGGCGTGTGGGCGTGGGCCGCTCGCCGGAAGGCATCGCCATATCGCCGAACGGGGAATGGATTGTGGCGATGGACATGGAGGTGTCTTACGCGCCGGCCGATGATCCACGCTTTACGCCCTACTCCACGCTGTCGTTGATCGCGCTTGATCCGGAGAGCGGGCAGATGGAGCGGGTCGGGACCTATCCCTACAACGCGGTGTTGCCGGAAGCGGGCGCGTTCGATGCGTCGGGCGAGTATTTGATGGTGGTGAACTACGACCAGTTCGAGGGCGGGCCGGAGGGCGGCTCCATCGACTTCTGGCGGTTGATCACGGGCGACGATCCGAAACTTGTGCAGACCCGTACGAGCATCCCGGTCTCGCATGGTCCGCACTCCACCACCTTGGTGGACTGACGGTTGGGCTAACCAAAAAACCGCCGCGGGTTGGCCGCGGCGGTTTGTGTTTTGGGTGTGTCCTGCAAGTTTAGTGCGCGAGCACGGCGAGGAGCAGGAGCGCCACGATGTTGGTGATCTTGATCATCGGGTTCACGGCGGGGCCGGCGGTGTCCTTGTAGGGGTCGCCGACAGTGTCGCCGGTAACGGAGGCCTTGTGCGCCTCTGAGCCCTTCAGGTGCTTTTCGCCGTCGCGGTCCACAAAGCCGTCCTCGAACGACTTCTTCGCGTTATCCCATGCGCCGCCGCCGGCGGTCATGGAGATGGCGACGAAGAGGCCGGTCACGATCACGCCGAGGAGCATGGCGCCGGTGGCCGCGAAGGCCTCGCCTTTGCCCGCGATGGAGAGGATCACGAAGTAGACGACGATGGGCGAGAGCACCGGGAGCATCGAGGGGATGATCATTTCGCGGATGGCGGCTTTGGTGAGCATGTCCACCGCGCGGCCATAGTCAGGGCGATCCTTGCCTTCCATGATCCCGGGCTTTTCTTTGAACTGCCGGCGCACTTCCTCCACGACGGAACCCGCCGCGCGGCCCACCGCGGTCATCGCGATGCCGCCGAACAGGAACGGCAGGAGGCCACCGAAGAACAGGCCCACCACCACGTAGGGGTTGGAGAGGGCAAAGTTCACGGTGTCGAGCGAGAGGCCCTGGAAGTAGGTGTAGGTCTCTTGGTTCTCGATGAAGAACTTCAGGTCTTCGGTGTAGGCCGCGAAGAGGACCAGGGCGCCGAGACCCGCCGAGCCGATGGCGTAGCCTTTGGTGACGGCCTTGGTGGTGTTGCCCACCGCGTCGAGCGCGTCGGTGGTGGAGCGCACGTCGGCGGGCAGGTCCGCCATTTCGGCGATGCCGCCGGCGTTGTCGGTCACCGGGCCGAAGGCGTCGAGCGCGACGACCATGCCCGCGAGGGCGAGCATGGTGGTGACCGCGATGGCGATGCCGAAGAGGCCGGCCAGCGAGTACGTGACGATGATGCCGGCGATGATCACCAGGGCGGGGAGCGCGGTGGCTTCCAGCGAGACTGCGAGGCCCTGGATGACGTTGGTGCCGTGGCCGGTCACAGAGGCTTGGCTGATGGAGCGCACGGGGCGGTAGCCGACGCCGGTGTAGTACTCGGTGATCCAGATGATGAGGCCGGTGATCACGAGGCCTGCAACACCGCACAGATAAAGGTCGAGCGGGGTGAAGGTTGCGCCGTTGCTGGCAGTAATCTCGGTGCCGAACGAGCCGAACACCAAGAAGGTGACGGGCGCCAAAATCACCAGCGAGGACACGGCCGTGACCACAAAGCCTTTGTAGAGCGCGCCCAGGATGTTGGTGGAGGCGCCGAGCTTCACGAAGAACGTGCCAAGGATCGACGTCAGCACGCAGGCGCCGCCAATGGCCAGCGGATAAAGCATCGTGGCGCCAAGCATCTCGGTGCCCGCGAAGTAGATGGCGGCGAGCACCATGGTGGCGACGACGGTCACCGCGTAGGTCTCGAACAGGTCGGCGGCCATACCGGCGCAGTCGCCCACGTTGTCGCCCACGTTGTCGGCGATGGTGGCGGGGTTGCGGGGGTCATCCTCGGGGATGCCGGCTTCGACCTTACCCACAAGGTCACCGCCGACGTCCGCGCCCTTGGTGAAGATGCCGCCGCCGAGACGGGCGAAGATCGAAATCAGCGAGGCGCCGAAACCGAGCGCCACCAGGGCGTCGATGACGACGCGTGAGGTGGGCGCGTTGCCCAGGATCGCTGTGAGAATGTAGAAGTAGACTGCGACGCCTAGCAGCGCGAGACCGGCCACCAGGAGGCCCGTCACGGCGCCGGATTTAAAGGCGATGTCGAGACCGCCTTGCAGCGATTGGGAGGCGGCCTGCGCGGTGCGCACGTTGGCGCGGACTGAGACCAGCATGCCGATATAGCCCGCGATGCCGGATAGGACGGCGCCGATGGCGAAGCCGATGGCCACGAACATGCCCAGGAGGTAGTAGACCAGGGCAAAAATCAGGACGCCGACGACGGCGATCGTGAGGTATTGGCGTGCGAGATAGGCGGATGCGCCCTCTTGAATAGCGCCGGCGATTTCTTGCATGCGCGGGGTGCCGGCAGGTGCTGCCATAACGCTGCGCACTGCCCACGCTCCGTAAACGAGCGAAATCAGCCCACAGGCGATAACTAACAAGAGAGCGTTCATTGGTCCTCCAGCGCGCGGTGCGCGCCACGGTGGTTTCGTACGGGATGTTTGCTGCGCCGCCGCAGCGACGTTTGTCTGCCCTTCACCCGCGGCAAAATCAACCCGCGTGCACAACGCTTAGGCGCCTGATTATGCGGCAGATGCTCCGGGCTGGGGGCGGCCCACTTGGGAGGCGATCAACAGGCCGAAGACGATGACGGCGAGCGGGATGAGCGCCCAGTTGATGGCGGCCCATCCGACGAGCGAGAACAGCGCGCCCGAGGACAGCGACGCGATGGCGACGCTGACGAAAACGATGAAGTCGTTGGCGGCCTGGACCTTCGCCCGCTCCTCCGGGCGCTGGGCGTTGGCGAGCATGGTCGTTCCGCCGATGAAGCCGAAGTTCCAGCCAAGGCCTAAGAAAATCAACGCGATATAAAAGTGCGCGAGGGTGATCCCGAGAAGGGCCGTTATGCCGGCGAGGACGAGGAGGCAAAGGCCGATGCCGGCGATGGGCTCGGCGCCGAAGCGCTGGATAAGCCGGCCTGTGAAGAAGCTTGGCCCAAACATGGCGATCACGTGCCATTGAATGCCGAGCGCGGCTTGTCCGGTGCCGAAGCCGCAGGCGATCATGGCGAGCGGGGCTGCGGTCATCATCAGCGACATCATCGCATAGCTGGTCACCGCGACGAGCACGGCGATGGCGACCTTAGGCTCGCGAAAAATGACGTGGAGCGGGCGGCCCTTGACCTTCGTTTCTTCCACCGGCGGTGGGGGTGCAGGGCGGTAGAGACACAGCACCAAGATGACGACCAGGCACAGCACCGCTTGGGCGAGGTAGCCGCTGGCGTAGGGGACATCGATGAACCTGTCCTGGGTGGCGATGACGGTTTGCGGGCCGATGATGCCTGCGAA
>CAKZYH010000046.1 GCA_937884725.1 uncultured Paracoccaceae bacterium | reverse complement strand
ACCTGCCCCTTCACCGCAACGAGGGGTGGTTGTTGCCCGAGGGGGCGGACGGCGTGTGCGAGTACGACAAACCGCTTGAGGTGGTGACCGTGTCTGTCCCCGGCGCGCTTTTGCGTGAGGCGGGGGGCGATGGCGGCGCGGTGGCGCCCGTCGTCGGTCCACTGGACCCGCTGCTCACCCAGATGGCGCTGACCGCGGACCGATTTGCCGCCGGCGGGACGCTTTATGCCGAAACCATGGCGCACGCCCTCGCCGCTCACCTTGTCGCCGTGGTTCGGCCGCAGCCGGCCGATCTGGTGGGCATTGACGACCGGCGGCTGCGGCGGGCCATCGAGTACGTCCGCGCGCATCTTGGCGAGGACCTGTCGCTGGAGGCGATGGCGGCCGAGGCGGCCATGAGCGGCAGCCACTTTGCAAAATCGTTCAAGGCGGCGACGGGGCGCTCACCGCTCCAGTTCGTCATCGCGGAGCGTATGGCGGCCGCCATCGTGCTTCTTCGCACCACCAAGCTCACCGTCGCCGAGGTGGCTCACCGCGTCGGTTATCGCGATGTGCCGCGCTTCGGGCAGCACTTTAAGCGGCACCACGGGATGACGCCTGCGCGCGCCCGGCAATGATCGGTTTGGCATAACGCACGATCAGTTTCGCACATTCGGCACGCCTGGGGCGCAACCATCTCCTGGTCACCGAGGGCGGCCCACGCGCCGCCGACAACCAAGGAGAGACCAGCATGAAGACGCTCGCCCTCACCGCGTTTGCCGCACTGATGACGACGACAGCGCTCGCTGATGTCACCACCCGTCCGATTGCATTTGAAAACGAAGGCGCGACGCTGAACGGGACGCTTTACCTTCCGTCGGGCCACACCGAGGGGACGGCCCACCCCACCGTGATTGTGACCGGGGCGTGGACGAGCGTGGAAGAGCAGATGCCCGCCACCTACGCCAAAGCGATGGCGGAGCGCGGCTTTGCGGCGATCACGTTTGACTTCCGCGGGTGGGGCAAGTCTGGCGATCTTCCCGCGGCAACGCCTGGCGGTCCGCGCTTCATCGAGAGCCCTGAGGCGAAAACCTCCGACATCCGCGCCGCGTTTGCCTTTGCATCGACGCTGCCGCAGGTGGACGCTGCGGCGCTCCACGGGCTGGGGATCTGCGCCTCGGCCGGCTACATGGTCGATGCTGCCGCCCAAAACGATGCGGTTTCTCGCGTGGGTCTCGTGGCGCCCTGGCTGCAGGATAAGGCGCTGGTGGAGGCGGTCTATGGCGGCGCTGAGGGCGTTGCGGCACTCAAGGCCGTTGCCGAGGCTGCGGAGGCAGAGGGTGGCGACATCATTCCCGCCGCCGGACCGGAGGGCGCAGAGGGCGTCTTAATGCCCATCGGCGGCTATTATTTCGAGCCCGCCCGCGGCGCCATCCCGCAATACGATGACGCCTGGAACAACGCCGGCTGGAACGACTGGCTCACCTACACGCCGGTCGATGGCGCGGGCGATTTCGATAAGCCGCTCGCCATTGTGCACTCCGAAGCAGCGGCGATCCCGGACGGTGTGCGGCGCTTCGTGTCCTCGATGGCTGGCGAGGCGACACAGCGCTGGCTGGAAGACGTCACGCAGTTCGATTTCTACGACGACCCTGACGCGGTGACGTCGGCCGCCGACGCGGTTGCCGCGCACTTCGCCCAATAAGCCCACACCGGATGATGGGCCGGCGCTGCGGCCGGCCCCACTCAGACAGGAGCTGGATATGAAACCCTTTCTGATTGCCGGCGCCCTCGCCGCATCGCTCACCGGAGCGAGCGCTTTTGATGGAACGCAGCCCGCGGGTGAGCCTGAGCGCGCAACGATCACGACCCTTGTCGCGTCCATTCCGTTGGCGGTGGACCGGGCCGCGTATGACTTGGCCGAGGCCGCCTTCGCCCCCGAGATCGTCATCGACTACACGAGCCTTTGGGGCGG
>CAKZYH010000045.1 GCA_937884725.1 uncultured Paracoccaceae bacterium | reverse complement strand
CCACCCCACTTGCCGGCGTCCGGCTGCGCAACAGCAAGCCATCCCGCCGCAAGTGCATGGTCAAAGCGCTCCAGACCACGCCAGTTCTCACCGCCCGCCACCGGCACCCCGGCCTCTGCAACGGCGAGCCAATCGGCCTCAGGTGCGTCCGCCGGCAAAGGCTCCTCCAGCCACACCGGCCCAAACTGCGCTATCGCTTGTGCCATCATTTGCGCTGTCTCTGGGTCCCATGCCTGGTTCGCGTCGACCATGAACACGGCGCCCGGCTCAAGCGCGGCAGCAACATTTTCCATGTTCATAAGGTCGCGCTCGCGGCCAAAGCCCACCTTCAGCTTGAACGCGCGAAAACCGTCCGCCTGAGCCTCGCGCACGGTAACCACCGGATCGGTCGGATTAATCCCGCTCGCATAAGCCGGCACCCGGTCGGCCGTGCTCCCCATCAGCCGATGCACCGGCATGCCCGCAGCCTGCCCGGAAAGGTCCCACACCGCCATCTCGAGCCCGCCAACCGCCTGCGCGAGTGGCCCAAACTCGCCAGTCTGCAGCGCGAGTGTTGCGAGCCGCGCTTCAAGCGTCGCCCCAACGGTCCACGGATCCACGGCGGATGCCTCCACCAGCATCGGACCAATAATCCGCTCCACAAGGCGCGCCCGGTGCAGCGCGCCGAACGTCGGGAAGTTGCACCAAACTTCGCCCCAACCCGTTCGCCCCGCCCCGTCGGACACGCCAACCAAAAGCGCGCTGCGGGCGTCCATCACACCGAACGAGGTGGGCAAAGGATTGTCGAGCGGCACTGAGAGCACGACGGCCTCGACAGCGCGCACATCGACGGCGGGCGCGCTCACGCTGTCACCTCGGCGAGCGCGGCGATCTTCTCGTCCGACAGATAGCCGTAGCGATTGATCCAAACGCAGCCGTCCGAAGCCTCCCACGCCACACGGACACGGCGGGTGACATCGACGAGCGGCCCATAGGCATGGGCAAACGCCGCGATGGACGCCCCACCCGCTTCCCGTCGCGCTGCTTCGATCTTCTGCGCCATCGCGGCGTCCGAAGCGGGATGGGGCTCGTCTGGCCCCGGGTAGGAAAAGCCGGACACAGCATCCGGCGCTGCATCGCCTGTCCCAAGAAGCCTCACCAGAGCGCGGGCAACGCAGGCACTGTCGAGCTGCGGCGCCATGGCCAAGATCGCCTCACCCCAGTTCCGCAAGATCATCGGCCAATGCATCGTGTAAAGCTTCACTCCCATGTGCGGCGTGATCCGGCCAGCCGCGGGAAAGTCGAAGCCCGAGAGCCGGTTGAACGGCGGCGGAAAGGCTTGCGGCATCAGCCCGACCTCAGCCGGCAAAGCAGCCCGGTAGCGCTCCAGCAACCGCACGACAAGCGCACGCCGCAGCGCCAGAAGATCCCTCACACCCGGATACCCCTGAAGCATCGCCAACAAACCGTCCGCGTCCATCGCCTCCACTGCGCGAGTATCGAGCCCAGCGATGCCCGCCTTCAGACGCAGCGTGTCGCGCCGCATTCGCTCCATGTCGAATCCCAGCGCGCGCGCCACCTTCTGCGCGTGGGGGGAGAAGTCAAAGAAAAGCGCGCCGAAGTCATACGGCGGAATTTCCGGCCAATCGATCCGGATCGCGTCGACCATCGGGTACTGCGCGGCCAGATCACCCAGCAGGGCCTCGCCGTACGCCAAGATGTCCTCACTCGCGAGGCTCGCATTGCCATCAACACGGCCCGGAACGCTCTGCCCGTCAGGCCCAAGCGGCTGATCTGCCGGTCGCGCCCCACCAAACTGCACCCTATAGCCTGGCGGAATGACCGCTTGGACCTGTAGGTGCGTGGTCATCCCCCGCGCCTTCGCCGCCTCCAAGAAATCCCGAACCACACCGCCTTCCCGCGCCGTCAGCGCATCAGGTTCCGGCGGCTGGTAGGCGAGCCCCTGATACCGCGCCCGGTCGGGGGCAAAACTCGGCGCGGTGCGCACCCACAGCGCCCGCCGGCCCCAAAGCGGCCGGTCGAGAAGCCGGACCTCGCCTGCGCCGCCATCAGCGGGGGGCTCGCGCGAACCCTCACCATCGGCCACAGGCTCCATCACGTAAGGACTGGTGGCCACGCCCGTCACGCCGGCGGCCTGCAGGCGGTCGAGAACAGCGTTCACCCCTTCGGCCTGCACCCACTCCGGCAGAACGGTCACGCCAAGGAGCCGGCCGGCGCTCACGCCGTCCCGACGATGTTTTTTGGATCGTCCAGCGGCGGCTGCGGATAGTGCAGCCCGCGTTGTCCCGACAGGTTGCGGTTGGGCGGCGCCTCCCATGGCTCGGCTGGACGACCACCCAGCCTGCCGCTCTGCCCAAGCCCAGCGTCCTCGCCATAAAGCTCGTTGCACATCACAGCTTCGAGCCGCGCGCGCACCGCTTGGTACTCGTCATCGCTCGCCAAGTCGTGGATCTCCTGCGGATCGCGCTCCAAGTCGAAGAGCTGCACTAACCCGCCCGACGGATACCAAATGAGCTTATGCCGGCCGTCGTGCACCATGCGCATGGCCTTCGGGCCTTCCAGCGCCTCGCCATAAAGCGTCTCCCGCCGCGCATCGCCTACCATCGACAGCCCGTCCACGGTCTGCGGCACGCGAACGCCCGCCAGCGAGAGCAACGACGGCATCACGTCCTGCAAGCCCACAAGCCGCATATCGGTGGTGCCCGCGCGGATCGCCGGGTCGCTCGCCGTCGGCACGAGAATCATCGGGATGTTCGCAGACCCCTCATACATCACGCGTTTCGCGAAAAGGCCGAAGTCACCCAGCATGTCGCCGTGGTCGCCCGTGAAGAGGATGACAGTGTCGTCCAGCAGCCCTTCTTCCCGCAGCGTCCCGATCACCAGACGCAGCTGCGCGTCGATGTGCGTGCAAAGCGCATAGAACGCCCGGCGCACATCCGCGAGCTGCTCGGCCGGCAACTCCGGCCAATAGGCCCGCACCGCTTGCAGCGCCGGCGGCATCTCGCCCTCAGCCCAAGCGGCACGCAGCGCCTCAGGCGGCGAGCGGCGCGAGTAGCGCTCAAGGTAAGCGGCTAACGGCACAATGGGCGGATGCGGCTGCGTGTACGACAGGTGCCAAAAGTGCGGCCGGGTGGGATCGCGCCGCTTGATCTCCCGGCACATGGCAAATGTCGTCCAGTTGGTGACGTGGCAGTCTTCCGGCAGATGCCACGTGCGCCAACCATAGTCGTTGTTGCTCATGGCGTGCAGGAACTGCTTGCCGGTGTACCCGCGGTCGGAGAGGTACAGATCGTGGTCGTCGACCGCGCCCAGCTGCGGCCGGCCCTCTTCGGCAATCA
>CAKZYH010000044.1 GCA_937884725.1 uncultured Paracoccaceae bacterium | reverse complement strand
CGACGTGGACGAGCGGACGGCCGATGAGGTGGCCTTTACGCTGTCGCGCATTCGCAGGGCGCCGCTGCAGATCCGGCTGGCGGGGCTCGGCTCGTTCGGCAGCAAGAAGCCCCATTCGGTTTGGGCGCGCGTTGAGCCGAGCCAGGCGCTCAGCGATTTGCAGGGCGAGCAGGAGCGGGCTTTGCAGCGCATCGGGCTGCCGGCCGAGCCGCGGCGGTTCAAGCCGCACGTGACGCTGGCGCGGGTGCGGGGCGTGTCGCAGCGCGATGTGGCCGACTACCTGGCGCTGCGTGGTGGGGTTTTCCTGCCGCCCTTTACCGCCGACCACTTCGACCTGTTGTCCTCCCGCGACAGTGTTGGCGGCGGGCCTTACGTGACCGAAGAGAGCTACGAGCTGGGGCTTGTTCCCGCGGCGGCTTAGGCTTCGCCCTTGTCCTGGTTTGGCGGTCGACACCGGACTGCGGGTCGTTCGTGACCGAGGCTTCACGAGCTTTTCTGTCCTTTGCGGCGCACGAGTGTCATGCTGGCGTGCGACTGACGCGCCGATGGGCGGTACAGGCGCGTGAGGAGGCGCGATCGTGACTGTTGGGGCCTCGGCGCGGAAGGTGCTGGTGACGGCGGGGCGGTGCATGCCCGCGATTGGGATTGTTCACGCGCTCAAGCCCGCAGGGGCGCGGATCGACGTGCTCGACAGCATCGGGGCCGCGCCGGCGCTTCATTCGCGAGGCGTGGTGGCGCACATCACCCACCCGCCTGCCCCCGATCCGATCCTCTATACCGATGAGGTTGCGCAGATCGCCCGCGAGCGCGATGTGGACCTCATCATCGCGCCCTTTGAAGAGAGCTTCTTTCTGTCGCGCTATCGGCACAGGCTGCCGGTGCCGCTACTGGCTCCCGCGTTCTCGGCCATCCAGCAGCTCCACAACAAGGCGGCCTTTGTGAGGCTATGTGAGCAACTGGGCTTACCAGTGCCACAAACGCGGATTGTGACGTCGCAAGAGGCGATGCGGAGCGCACTGGGCGAGTTCGACACCTATTTTGCGCGGCCTGCCTTTACCCGCGGCGGCGCGCACCAGCTGACCAACCATGGACCCCACGGGACCAGTCATTCGGTGGAGGACTGTCACCCCACCGAAGACTTGCCGTGGCTGGTCCAGGCCTTTGCGGAGGGGGACGAGACCTGCATCCTGGCGCTGGCGCGCGACGGAACGGTGGAGCTCATCGTCACCTATGAGCCGACCGTCGCGGCGAAGAGCGGGTTTGCGGTGCGCTTTACCAGCATCGACGATCCGGCGGCGGTGGACATTGCCAAAACGGTCTGCGGTCATCTGGGCTACACTGGCTTTATCGGGTTCGACTACATCCGCACCGCCGATGGTCCCGTGCTGCTGGAGTGTAATCCGCGGGCGACCGGGGGCTGTTTCCTGATGGACCAGGCGACGCTGGGGCGGGCGCTTCTCGACGGGCTTGACGGTCTCACGGTTGTCCCGCCCGGGCACTCGAAACAGTACGATTCCTACATCGCCGATGGGCACACCACCGACATGTCGGTGGCGCAGGTGGTCCGCACACTGTTTTCCGCCCCCGACGCGTTGATCTCGCAGCTCGACGTGCTGCCGTTCATTTACTCGTTCGTGCTGCGCTCGAAGATCTCCCAAGAGGCGTTTCGACAGCATGTGAGCGTCACCGATATCGCGTTTGGCGATACCACCTGGAACGGGCTGCCGCTTCCGGACGATGCGTCCTGACGTTGATGCCTGTCGGGTGATGTGGACCGTTGGGGTCGTTGGATGTTGAGCGAGGAGCGTTACAGATGACGATTGATGCCCACGTCCACATCTGGGAGGCCGGGTCCTTGCAGACCCAGTGGATGGAGAAGCCGCCCTATCAGGGCGATCCGAAGTGGGAACCGCTGCGGGCGACGTTTCGGCCGGCGGATCTTGAAGCGCTGATGGGCGCAAGCGGCGTTGACGGGGCGGTGCTTGTCGAAGCCGTCGACGACCTGGAAGAGACCGAAGCGCTGCTGGCGATTTGCCGTCAGAACGCGTGGGTTTCAGGGGTCGTGGGTTGGCTCCCTTTGACCGACATGGACGCGTTGGAGGCGGCGCTGGAACGCTTCAGCACCGCGCCTGCCCTGGTCGGTATGCGCCATCTTATTAACACCGAGCCGGACCCTGACTGGGTGCTCCAGGAGAGCGTGGTCGCAGGTCTTAAGCGTCTTGCCCAAGCGGGTCTCAGCTTTGACTTTGTGGGGATCACCACCGAGCATCTGGAGCGGTTACCGCGGCTTGCCGATGCGTGCCCGGATCTCACCATCGTTTTGGATCATCTCAACTGTCCGCCCATCGCCGACGGGGCGTTTCAGCCTTGGGCGGATCTGTTGGCGGCGGCGGCGACGCGCGCCAATGTGGTGGCGAAGATATCGGGACTTGAGATGTGTAGCCGGTGGGGTGACTGGACCTCGGAGGACTGGCGTCCCTACGCCGATCATGCGCTTTCGTGTTTCGGCGCTGATCGGGTGATGCTGGGCAGCAACTGGCCGGTTGCCACTCTGTCGGGTCGCTACGAGGAGATTTGGGCGGCCCATCGCGCGTGGCTGTCGGCGTTATCGGCGAGCGAACAGGCCGACATCGCTTCCGGAACGGCTGGCCGGGTTTATGCGCACCGCGCGACATGATGGGGTGCCCCTCGGCGACACTAGCCGTTTGGGGTGAGGCCGAGCAGCGAAAGGCTTTGGCGAAAATGAGCTGAGACGGCTGCGCTCGCCGATAGGGTGCCGCCGGAGGGATGGGGCACGGTGATCGATGCCGCGTGGAGGTGGAGGCGGTTTTGTAGGCCGCCGGGGAGCGCCCAGTTTTCGACGTTGAAATACTTTGGATCGCCGATGATGGGGGTGCCCATGTGGGCGCAGTGGACGCGCAGCTGGT
>CAKZYH010000043.1 GCA_937884725.1 uncultured Paracoccaceae bacterium | reverse complement strand
GAGGCACTGCGCGAGAGCGCTTAAGGGGCGCACGCGCGACCGACCGCGGACATGGCCTCGCCCAACGCTGAGGCGTCGAACTCGGCGAACGTTTCGAAGCCTTCGCCGTCTTTCGCGGTCTCAGGCAAAATATCAAACTCGATGCGCAGGGCCTCAGCATCGGCAAGAGCGGCTTTGAAGCCCTCGCGGTCGGATGCGAAGATATAGAGAGTTGCATCATCGTTGGCGCCGCCGACGCCAAGCCGGAAGCGCTCGCCATCAATCACCGCAGCTGCCTTGTCGAACAGAGTGTCGCACAGCGCTTCTTCCTCGCGATAGTCCCGCTTGGGGCGCAGGCGACGGGCTTTGGTCTCAATGCCGATAACGAGATCGCGGCGGCAACGAATGACGGCACGTTCAATCGCCGCGTTCGTATCCACCGGCACGGCTGCGATGCGCCCGCGGGGCTCCGCCTGCCAAGCGCTGGCGCCGCCGGCGGTGACGAGCAGCGCCGCCAGCGCAACGAGAGCTCGCACTAAAAGAGGCCCTCGATGGAGCCGCCCACCATGTCGATGCTCTCCGCGGCCGGGGTGCGCGGCAGACCCGGCATCGTCATGACCTCGCCTGCCAGCGCAACGACAAAGCCCGCGCCTGCGGACAGCCGCACTTCACGGATGGGCAAGGTGAAGTCCACCGGGGCACCGATATCGGCCGGATCCCCAGTGAATGAGGCGGGGCTTTTGGCCATGCAGACCGGCAAGTGGCCGAAGCCCCGAGCTTCCCAGTCAGCGAGCTGTTTTGCGACACCCTTTGCCGGTGCAATGCCGTCCGCGCGGTAGATCTTGGTGGCGACGGCTTCGATCTTGGCCAGAAGCGGCGCATCGGCGGGATAGAGCGGGTTGATGGTGGCGGGCCCCACTTCGGCGAGCGCGACGACCTTTTCGGCGAGCTCCGCGGCGCCCTTTCCGCCGTCCGCCCAATGATTGCAGATCACCACCTCGACGCCGAGGTCGGCGACTGCGGCGGCGATGGCGGCGTGCTCGGCGGGAGTGTCGGCGGTGAAGCTGTTGATGGCGACCACGGCGGGAACACCGAAGTTGCGCACGTTCTCCACGTGTCGCCGCAAGTTGCTGGCGCCCTTTTCGACGGCAGCCACGTTTTCGGTGCCGAGATCAGCCTTTGCCACCCCGCCGTGCATTTTTAGGGCACGGGCGGTGGCGACGATGACCGCAGCCGCCGGGGCGAGACCCGCACTGTTACATTTGATGGACAGGAACTTTTCGGCGCCAAGATCTGCGCCGAAGCCTGCTTCGGTCACCACATAATCGGTGAGCCCCAGCGCTGTGCGGGTCGCGATGACGCTGTTGCAGCCGTGGGCGATGTTCGCGAAGGGGCCGCCGTGGATGAAGACGGGCGTGCCCTCCAGCGTTTGAACGAGGTTCGGCTCGATGGCCTCCTTGAGGAGCGCCGCCATGGCGCCAGCCGCACCCAGATCATCGGCCGTGACGAGGCTGCCGTCGCGTCGTGCGGCCACCACGATCCGGCCGAGGCGCTGCTTCAGGTCCTGCGCATCGGCGGCAAGGCACAGGCAGGCCATCACCTCGGATGCGACTGTGATGTCGAAACCAGCCTCGCGAGTGACGCCGTTGGTGCGGCCTCCGAGCCCCACGGCGATGTTGCGCAGTGCGCGGTCGTTCATGTCGACCACCCGGCGCAGCTGAACCCGCTCCGGATCAATGCCCAGCGCATTGCCCCAATAAAGGTGGTTGTCGAGCATCGCGGCGAGAAGGTTATGTGCCGCGCCGATGGCGTGGAAGTCGCCTGTGAAGTGAAGGTTGATCGCCTCCATCGGGATGACTTGCGCGTGCCCTCCGCCGGTCGCGCCGCCTTTGACGCCAAAGCATGGGCCTAACGATGGCTCGCGCAGGCACGCCATAGCGCGCTTGCCGATGACGTTAAGACCGTCGGCGAGACCCACCGTGGTGGTGGTTTTGCCCTCGCCGGCCGGGGTCGGCGAGATCGCCGTGACCAGGATCAGCCGGCCCGGAATCCCTGCCGTGATGCTCGCGACATCCACCTTCGCTTTGTCACGGCCGTAGGGCAGCAAGGCCTCGCCTTGGATGCCCAGCCGAGCTGCGATGTCGTTGATGGGACGCGGCGTCACCTGCCGCGCAATTGATAGATCGTCGTTCATGGTCGCCTCCGCCCAAACACGCTTCTACAGCACTTTCGGGCCGCGGCGCATCACCTTCGCTGCCTCACAGGCGTTAACCAATATTAGAAACCATGTTTGCAAACCATAAGAGCAGAGATGGGCCATCCAGAAAGTCTAAATTATTGACGATTATTTAAAAAACCAAACACTACTGAGCGAACGGTTCGAAGCATTCCGTGGAGGTCTTTGCGATGCGTCTCACCTTAAAAGCAATTCTTGTGGCCGGCGTCGCCGTCACCGCCGTCTCAGGTGCTATGGCCGGTGATCGAGGTCTTTATGGCCACAAGACGGTCATCCTGCAGCACCACGCGCCGCTTCATGGCGGGCCGAACGAAGACTCGTTCATGGTCAGCCGCGATGATCGCGGTGTGGTGGCCTGCTACGACGCCACCTACTATCCGGCGCACTACCGCGTTGATCCCCAAGGGATTCGTGTTCGCGGCTCGCGGACTGTCATCTCGGGCGACGGTCAGCGCTATGTGAAGACACGGCACGCCTCGGTCTACCTAGAGACGCGCACCCGGACCAAGGAAGACTATGTCTCGCTGCGCCGCGTCGGCTGCTGAGACCTTTCGACAATCAACGCGATGGCGTCGGGGCGGATGGTTTCCCCGGCGCGTTACTCAATCGATGCGACTTTCAGGGTCAGCGCGCACTGAATCGTGGTCTGTCGCTGCACGTTTGCGGCTCGGCAGTCTGAGATTGTGCTTTCGCTGACCACCGGCATGGCCGCGGTTGCGACCGGAAGTTGGGTTACGTCCACCGCCGACTGCGCGATTGCGGCAGCTTGTGCGGGATCAATCCCGCCCGGCGCTTGGACGCGCAAAGACCCGCCCGCCTGACAGACTTTGACCTTCAGGCCGCCTGCGACGACGGTATCTTGGCAATTTGCGTTGCCTTGCAGGCCGCGTCCGAAGGAGCCGCAACCGCTGAGCACCACCGCGACAGCGATCCATACACACAACTGCTTGGCCATTGCGCCGACTTTCGTTGCTTCGCCCAGCGGAAGATTAACGAATATCGTAAACAGCGGATTAACTCAAAACTAGCACCCGAAGAGGTGTCTGCCGATGAATCAGCGGCAGCAAATCTCATTTTACATCTAGTAGAAATATCAGGTTTTTCAGAAGTATTCAATTGATTATTTCTGTAATTCACTGATTATCTGTCAATCAAATCGATAATACAGCCGGCCTCTGCGTTTCCTTCTCGTGAATTTACATGAGGAGGGCAAAAGTGCTGAGTAAATCAGTCAAATTTACACGATCCAACGGACGGTGGTCGCTCGTCGCATGGGTCTTTGCGGCGTTGGTGCTGGTTTTGCCAGCAACTGCAGAGGGGGCGCACGCAGCGGCACAGCACGGGCTTCAAGCGCTCCAGACGAGCCTGACCAAGGCCGAATGGCATGCGTTCTCGTCGAAGTTCATCGCGCCAGACGGTCGGGTGATCGACGTCGAAAAAAGCGGAGTCTCACACTCGGAGGGCCAAGCGTACGGCATGCTCTTGGCCGTGGCCGCGAACGACAAAGAGACCTTCTGGCGGATTTACAGTTTCACCCGGACCCACATGCGGGGCCGCAGCGATAGCTTGATCAGCTGGATCTACAATCCGCGGCAGTATCCGCGCATCACCGACACCAACAACGCGACCGACGGCGACATCATCTTCGCCTACAGCCTCGTGCTTGGCGCGCTGAAGTGGGACGAGCCGCGTTTCTTGCACGCTGCTAAGCCAATCATCGACCAAATTGGCGATGATCTTCTGGTCAGGCGCGCCGGGTACAAAATCGTTCGGCCGGCGGCGTTCGGTTTTGACTCCGGCCACGCTGACGGGCCGGTCGTCAACCTTTCCTACTACATCTACGGGGCGTTTTTGCTGTTCTACGACGTCACGGGTGAACAGCGATGGATGGATGCTTGGCGCTCAGGGCTCGAGCTCACCGAAGCGGCCGTGAGCATCTCGCGCGGGTTCGCACCGGACTGGGTCACGCTGCGCTCAGACCGCTGGCTCAACCCTGCGAACGGGTTCGCGCTGAAGTCGAGCTATGATGCGGTACGCATCCCACTCTACATGGCGCTGAACGGGAAAGTCCCAGCGGGCGCGTTTGCGGAGTTTCACCGCACTTGGAATGAGCGCGGCCGGGGCACACCAAAAGACTTTCATCTTGAGAACCGGGCGAAGCTCGCTGATATGAACGACCCTGGTTATCGCGCAATTGCAGCCATCGCCGCTTGCGCTGCGGCCGGAACGCCACTCCCCCGCAACCTGCAGCAGGTGCGGCCCACGACATATTTTGCGACGGCACTGCATCTTGTATCGCTGGTGGCCGTGCGGACGAACTATCCCTGGTGTGCCGATCCGATTGACGTGCCCGATACTGTGCTCATTGCGAGCGCTGAGGCACCGAGCGCCCCGGCAGAGGCGCCCATGAGCCCGGACGGTGCCCGGATGGCTGCGCTTGATGACATCGCAGCGGCCAACGACCGGCATCTGACCTGGTCATCGACGGGCGAGCTTCGCACGGCAGGAAGTGCATCGAGCGCGTTCGGGGGCACAGGTCCAAGCTTCAGCCTGAAGGACACGCTGCTCAGCGTGTTTGGTCTCGACTGAATGGCCGGCCAGACTTCCCACCCGGCACAGAACAACGCAACTGCGGCTTGGCCCCGATTTCCGGGTCAAGCCGCAGGATGGCTTTGGTTAGATCGCCTTGACGATCTCCTCGACCATCTTCTTGGCGTCGCCAAGCAGCATCATGTTGTTGTCCTTGTAGAACAACGAGTTGTCGATGCCGGCGTAGCCTGAGCCGAGCGAGCGCTTGGAGAACAACACCGTTTTGGACTTATCGACGTCCAGGATCGGCATACCGTAGATGGGCGATGACGGATCGTCCCGCGCGGCGGGGTTGGTGACGTCGTTGGCGCCGATCACGTAGGCCAC
>CAKZYH010000042.1 GCA_937884725.1 uncultured Paracoccaceae bacterium | reverse complement strand
ACCTCGATGCCGATCACCGTCACGCCGTCATCGGCAAGCGGCATCCGGCCCTCAAGAACGGGGGAGACAAGCCAACCCGCGCGACGCAGCGAGACGAATGTTTCGCGGGCCATGGGACCTGAGGGATCTTCAAGCGTCTCGTAGGCGCTTTGCCCAAGCGTGTTTGCAGCACGATCGTAACTGAGACGCGCCTCGGCATTGATTGCCTGAACGGCGGACCAAAGTGCGGTCGCCAGCGCAAGACCAATCAAAAGCGTCGCAAGTTGCCCGGGCCGCCGCCGCCAATGGGACAGTAACGCGCGGAGGGCCGCCAACCTCATGTGAGGCGGCCATTCTTGAGGTGCTGACGGCGCGATAACCGTCCAGCAAGGTGCGCGGAGTGGGTGACCATCAAAAGCCCAGCGCGGGTTTCCTGAACGAGACTGAGCATCAACACAATCACGGAATCCGCGATCGCCACGTCAAGCTAGCCGGTGGGCTCATCCGCCATCAGGACGCGCGGACGCGAGGCGAGCGCCCGAACGATGGCAACGCGCTGCTGCTGGCCGCCAGAAAGCTGTTCGGGAAAACGGCGAAGATGCGCGGTGAGGCCGAGCCGCTCCGCCACCTCGGCGTGCCAGGCCGCGTCATGGCGATCGGCAAGCCGCGCCTGGAAGGCAAGGTTTGCCGATACATTCAGCGAGGGAATGAGGTTGAATTGCTGAAACACCAAGCCGACTGTTTTCCGGCGCTGTCTCGCCCGGCCAGCCTCATCAAGGTTCTGGAGAAAAACCCCATCAAGCGTGATCGTGCCATCGTCCGGGCTGTCGAGCGCAGCCAGGAGGTGGAGTAGGGTTGATTTTCCGCTTCCGCTTTCGCCGGTCAGGGCGAGCGTCTCACCTTCCTTAAGGTCCAGGGAAACGCCCCGGAGTACCTCCACCGTTTCCCCGCCCACGCGGTAGTTTTTCCGGATTTCTCTCGCCTCGACGAGCATCACATCTCCGCAAACATGGCTCCCGCCCGGCGCGTCCCGTTCCGTTACCAGCGGCGCCCTTCAAAGCATTTATGGCGTTTCTTGCCTGCTCGAGACCCAGCACGAAAAAAACGTGGCCGACGGCCGCACTCCTTCCCAAGCGTCAGGCGTTTCTGGGGTTGGGGTTGCC
Organism: uncultured Paracoccaceae bacterium; assembly: GCA_937884725.1. Taxonomy (GTDB): domain Bacteria; phylum Pseudomonadota; class Alphaproteobacteria; order Rhizobiales; family Amorphaceae; genus Acuticoccus. The sequence goes on along the minus strand of CAKZYH010000042.1, from coordinate 28,441 downwards.
CTGTTTCAGCACATCGCGTTTTCGTCGGCATGGCCGACCGATGCCATCGACGGCCGCACGCCGGCTATCTTTCAGCAGAGCCCGAAGGCGACTGATGTGTACCGCGCCTGTCGGTAGCAGTGTGACTCGAGCTGGGGCTGAGCAAACCGTCCAGAAGGTGCTGTCAGACGAATTGGAACCGGTCCCAGCTTGGCACAGGCAAACCTGCTTGTCCCGCTGCTTCGTGACCACCGCCTCCAGTGCCTCGCTCTCGTGGTCCACGGCCCGCCGCAAGTCGTTGGTTTTGCCGTTGACCTTCACGAGCATCTCATCGAGCTGCCGGCGCCATTGGGTTGGGCGCATCCCTTCCACCCCGCGTTCGTGGAGAGGTCCTCCCCATTCCTGAGTGAGAGGGGAAACCGGACAAACATCATGTTGGCCAAGCGGATGATCTCGGGTGATGTTTTGAACTAGCCACTGGGATTGCGCGTGCTCACGGTCAGACGCCACCGGCCGGCCTGTACCCCCTCAATCGGCAGTTGTTCTGAACCGACCGCCGGGTGAGCTTGGTGTACCATCGCGTGAGAGCGTAGCGTTGGCGCGCAGAAAGGTTTCGCATGGCGATGACAGTCGAGGACGCGGTCGCATTGTTCCACCGGGAGCGCGATGCGATCTGGTTGGAGGCGCCCGACGAGATCAAGGTCTTGGAGCGTGGTGAAAGTCCACGCGGGATCGGGTCCCGCGGGCAATACTTGACCCCGATCATGTTTGCTGAGGGAACGGCGCGTTCCCTTGCCGATGAAACACTTTGGGTCATTGCCCTGTTGTGCGACCGCCCAGGTATCGACGTGCCGACGATCCACCAGGTCATTGAAGAGATGGTCGGCCGCAAGGCAGGGTTTTTCGAACTGTTTGGGTTGGAACATGCCGCGGAGCGCGTGAGGCTCTTCGTAGAAGTGGCGAAAACTGTCGACGACCCATCAGAGTTGAAGGCATTGACGGAAGCGGTGATCGGGTACGTGAACCGGCTGCACGTTTGGATCGACGCCGCATTTCCCTGGGGGGTGTGCAGCGGCTATATGCGCGCTGGATACGGCCGGCGCGGGCCAGACGGGCTGGAGCGGCCGCAGCGGTGAGAATCAACCTTTCCATCAATGACAGGCCGATTTGCTCCATTGCGGTGTGGGCTGATCGCTACCCGCAAATCGCCAGCGGGCTGGAAACGGTGTTGCCGATCACCACAGTGGCTCAGCACGGGAAGATCGTTGGCGATCTTTTGTACTTGAGCGTTCCGATTGTGTTGCCGCTGGAGAACCCGATGCCGCTGCAGGAGATTTGCCGTGAACGCCGCCGCCAAACGGGCAGTGTTGCGGGTGCGGTGTGCTTTTACGGGCCGCGTCAACAGATCTGCATCTACTATGGCGACGACGTGGCCGACGAGCCGTTCGAGCTGTCATGGATCGGTGAGGTGGATGTGGGGCTTTCTGCCCTCCAGTTGGCCGCCATGGATTGCTGGGTCCGGCCGGGCGAGCTGGCGTCGCTGGAGGTTGGCTGAGGGCGTGACCTAGACCGTCAGACGGGCAAACTCTTCCACATAGTCGATCAGCGCGTCCGACGCTGAGGCCGCCGCATCCGGAGCGCCCTCGGCAATGGCAGCGGCAACGCCTTGGTGGAGCCGGGCGCAGCGCGGCAGGTCCAGCACGGTCTGATAGTGGCGATACCAAAAGCGCCGCGACAGACCCTGAATCTGGCGCATCGCATGGACGACGTACGGGTTCTGGCTCGCCTCAATCGTCAACCGGTTGAACCGCCTGTCGAGGCGCATGAAGGCAATCGCGTCCCGCTCCTCGCCGCAGCGCCCCAAAGCCCCTGCAAGATCGGCAAATACCCGCCGTTCGTCTTGGCTCGCACGCGCCGCGGCGGTGCGCGCCACAAGGCGCTCAAGCTCCCGTCGGAGCTCCAAAAGCTGCATCTGGTGGGCGACGTTGATGGGCGAGACCAGAACGCCCCGCCGCGGCATGATCGTGACCAACCCCTCGCCGGCGAGCCGCTGCAGCGCTTCTCGGACCGGCGTGCGCCCGATGCCAAGCTCCTGCGCAAGCCCCGCCTCCGAGAGCACGGCGCCGGGCTCAAGGCGCAGCGTGACGATCCGCTCCTCCAGCCTCCGGTAGGCCTGATCGGTGAGCGTTCCGCCAGCTAGCTCAAGGTCAGGATCAACGTCCTCCGTCTCGCTCAAAGACATGATGCGCTCGCTTCCGGCCGACTTGTCATCGAGAGCGGACTAAGCCCCCTCGTCCTTCTTCATTTCCGGGAACATCCACAGCGCCCCCACAAGGGCAGCGCATAGGCCGAAGAACAGAACGGGCGACGCATCCAGACTGATGGAGCCCCGGAAAAGCCAGAGGAGCGCGCCGGCTGTGATGACCACAAGGCTGAGGATCGCGCGGATTTTGGGTGGCATGGGGCGTCGTCCCTAAATGGCGAAGAGGCTGGGATGGAGCAGCGCAGCTGTCACCGCGCACACGACTATTGAGAGCGCGAGGCCGCCTTTGGAATCGCGCAGGCGCTCGGGCAAAAGGTCCGCGAGCCAGGGTGCCCAAAGCACCGCAAGCCCCGCCGCGATGATCACGACGGTGAGCGGCAGCCCGCCAGACGCGAGCGACAAGGCCACGATGAGGAGGAGCGCAGCAGCGGCTGCACCTGCCAAGCTCAGAAGGCGCAGAACGCCCAGCCGCGACCCGCGCCGCACTTTGATGTGTGCGCTGATCAAGACCACTGCCGACACCGCAACGAAGGCACCCACTGTGAAAAGCGCCAAGAGGGGATAGTCGAGATTGGCGAGCGGTCCGGACATTCTCACGGCTGTCCCGTTGCGTCAGATATTCCACTGATATATTACATGAGCTCTAAAGTGTCGCAAGGGAAACCGCAGGGGTATGAAAGCTGGCGTCACCTACCGCGGCGATCGCACCATCGACGGCGCCGCAGTCACCGTCGACGGCGCCCCTTTGGACGAGCGGCTCGACATCAAATCGTTCGAAACGCGCGGTTTTGAGTGGAGCTATGAAGGTGATGGCCCGCGGCAGTTGGCGCTCGCCATCCTGGCGCATCACTTCGGCGACGATCAGCGAGCGCTGGTCGCCACAGAGGCGTTCATGCGGCGGATCGTGGCAAACTTCGGCAACGAATGGGAGATGACGACGGCGGATATCGAGATGGCCTTGGCCAACATCGGCGCTAACGTCTGAACAATACATCGCGTGAAAGGGGAGCACTATGGACCAGCATGAATTGATCGAATCTCGCATGTCCGACCGGCAGCGCAAATACCGCGAAACCTACCGGGATCGGATTGCCGGCTGGTACAATGGCTGGTTACACGTGGTGATCATCTACGCCATCGGCGCTGCGGCGATCACGATTTATATTCAGAGTATTCATAATCTGCGACCTATCGAGCTGTTGATCGTGCCGGTGGTGTTCCTTGGCGGTAACTTCTTTGAGTGGTTCCTGCATACTTATGTGATGCACCGCCCGCAGAAGATCAGAGCCCTGCGCGCGATCTACATGCGCCACACGATGATGCATCACCAGTTTTTCACAGACGATGAAATGCGGTTTGCGGGGCAGCAAGACTGGCGCGTCACCTTCTTCCCGCCGTTTGCGCTGGTGACCTTCATTTGTATGTCGACGCCCATTGCGCTGATTGCTGGATGGTTGTTTTCGCCCAACGTTGGCTGGCTGGTGATCCTGACCACAACGTCCATGTACCTCATTTATGAGTTTATGCACTTTTGCTGTCACATCGACGAAAACTGGTTCGTGAGGAATGCGCCGTTCATCAATACTATTCGGCGGCACCACACTGCGCACCACAATCAGTCGCTGATGATGGAGAGGAACATGAATCTGACGTTCCCCATCATGGACTGGCTGTTTGGGACATCGGACCTCAATCGCGGCCTGTTGGGGCACATTTTCAACGGCTACAGCACCGACCACGTGAAGACCGACATGCGCGTCACAGCACGGACACCCGACGGCAAGAAGCCTGAGCGCCCCGAAATGGTGCCAGCCGAGTAAGCATGAATTGCAAATTGGCCCCCGGCGGTTGATCGCCGGGGTGCTGTCAGACGAATTCGAACCGATGCGTATGTTCGGATGGTACGAGCCGGCCTGTCACCTTTGAAGCGGCAGTTCTTCTGAGACGGCCCCTTGGGCCATTTCAGCGTCCCTCAAAGTTAGGCGCTCGCTTCTCGCGAAAACTTGCGACCCCTTCGCGGCCGTCCTCTGTCGAGGCGGCGAGCGCGCCCGCAATCTGCTCCATCGGCGCGACGTCTTCGCCTTCGGCGGCGTTGATGAGCTGCTTGACGAGTTGGGTGGCCACGGGCGCACACCCGGCTATGGTGTTCGCGATTTCCTGCGCGATCATCATGCCTTGCCCCTCGGCAGCGAGGCGGTCCACGAGCCCGGCCGCGTGGGCCTCTGATGCCGAAAGCCGCTCTCCCGCCAACGCCATCCGGCGCACGGCCTGAGCGCCGATGCGACGGGTGAGCCGCTGCGTCCCGGACCATCCCGGAACCGTACCGATGCCTGTTTCGGGCAGGGCGAAGATGGCCGATGGTTCGGCAACGCGAAGGTCGGCGCACGCGGCAAGCTCGGTCCCGCCGCCGAGAGCATGTCCGGCGACGACGGCGATGAGCGGCTGGCGTAATCGCGCGAGCCGGTCGAAGGCCTGATGGCCGAGGCGCGTCCAAGAGCGCCACATGTCGAGCGGCTCGAGCGCGGACCACGCGCCAATGTCGGCGCCCACGCAGAAGGCGCGCGGATCGGCGGAGGAGAGGATCGCAACCCGGACGTCGCGATCACGCTCGATGGTCTCGCAAGCGGTGGCGAGCGCCTCGACCATCTGCGGCGTCAACGCGTTCCGCTTCGCGGCTCGGGTCAGGACGATGTGCGCGACGTTGCTATCCACGCGCAGTTCGAGGCCGTCGCTAAGTGCGGTCATGACGGCGCCAATGAGAGGCCCATGGGGGCGGGGCGGAACAGCCGTGGATCCATCGTCGTGGCGTTTTCCGCGATGGTGATCGCGGCGTCGGAGGCGGCCACGATGTCCCGTTCCACATCGATCCCTGGCGCGATCTCGGTCACCACAAGGCCGCGGTCGGTGAGGCGGGCAACGCAGCGCTCGGTGACGTACGTGATGTCCTGACCCGACGCGACGGCGCGGGGACCTGAGAAGGAGACGTGCTCCACCTCGCGCACCAGTTTGCGCACCTTACCGGGCTGCGTGACGCGGATCGCTCCATCCTCGACGTCGAGCTTCGCTGCCGCCTCGAACGTTCCTGAAAAGACGATGCGCCGGGCGCGGGTGGTGATGTCCACGAAGCCGCCGGCACCGGCGGTCACGTGGGGCCGTGCGGAGAGCTGAGAGACGTTGACGCTGCCGTCCGATCCGATCTGCAGGAAGGAGAGGAGCGATGCGTCGAAGCCGCCTCCTTGGAAGTAGACGAATTGGTGCGGGGAGGGGACGATGGCTTGGGCGTTGGACGCGCAGCCGAAGGCGAAATCGAGGAGCGGGACGCCGCCGACGGCGCCCTGCTCGATGACGAAGGTGACTGCACCGTGTAGCCCTTCCTCGAGGAGGATGCGCGGCACGTTGGCCGACACGCCGAAGCCGATATTGACCGCTTCTCCGTCGCGCAGCTCCTGGGCCACGCGGCGGGCGATGATCTTTTGAATGCCGAACTCCGGCGTCTCGAAGCTGTCGAGCGGGCGGGCGATTTCGCCGGAGATCGCAGGGTCGTAGTCGGTTTGGGTCGTCTGCTTTTGATCCGGGGCGATGACCACATGGTCCACTAGGATGCCGGGGACATGCACCGACTGAGGGGGCAGGCTGCCCGACAGGACGCGGCGCTTCACCTGGGCGATCACGATGCCACCGTGATTGCGCACCGCGAGCGCCTGATCCAGCGCACCGAGATAGGCGCCTTCGTGCTCGTAGGAGAGGTTGCCGCGCTCGTCGGCCGTCGTCGCGCGGATGATGGCGACCCGCGGGACGATGGTCGGGAAGAAAAGCCATTCCTCACCGCAAAAGGTCTCGCGGCGGACGACGGGCTCGGCGTTGCGCGCCGCCTCGTTCATGGCGCAACCCTGGCGCTTCGGATCGACGAATGTGTCAAGCCCGACCTTGGTGAGGACCCCCGGCCGATGGGCCGCTGCCTCGCGGTGAATGTCGAACAGGACACCGGAGGGGACGTTGAAGGCTTCGACGCGGTTTTCGCCCAGCATTTGCCAGATGAGCGGTGGCTCAGCGCCGGATGGGCCGGACGGGTAGGAACCGGCAATAACGCGCCGGACTAGCCCGTCACGGGCCAGATGATCGATGCCCTTGATGCCTGACATGTCGCCCGCCGCGATGGGGTGCAGCATGGTCAGACCGCGCGGATGCCCGGTGTCGGCGAAGCGGCGGCCGATGGCGGCCAGCATCGCATCCGGGCAACCGAGGCCGGATGAGGACGACACGGTGACCACCGCGCCGTCCGGGATCAGCGCGGCGGCCTGGTCCTCGTCGGTGAGCTGTCCGAACCGGGGCATCTATTGGATGAACGCTGGCATGAAGAAGCGCGGCAGCGCGAGGATCATGTCGGGCAGTAAAATAACGCTGAGGAGCACAAGGAGCATGGGGCCCAAGATCACGCAGACGTCTCGCAAGGCGTGAACCAGGCGTATTTCCCCGATCGCCGCCGCGATGAGGAGGCAGAGGCCATAGGGCGGGGTCACCAGGCCAAAACCCAGACTGATGATGCCGATGATCGCAAAGTGGATCGGGTGCATCCCGACATTCTCGGCCACCGGGAAGAGTACCGTTCCCAAGATGATGATCGCGGGGATGGCGTCGATAAACATGCCGATGATGAGGAAGCACAGCGCCACCAAGATACCGGTGCCCACAACGCCAAGCCCGAACGCCTCCACCTGCTCCACGAGCGCCGCGGGGATTTTGAAGTAGGCGAGGGACCAGCCGAAGGCCGACGCGGTGCCGATGCAGAACAGGCTGATCGCGGCAAAGCGGGCGCTGTCGTAGAGGATGCCGGGCAGCCGCTTGGGGGACACCGACCGGTAGATCAGGACGCCCAGGAAGAGCGAGTAGATCACCGCAACTACCGACGCCTCGGTGGGGGTGAAAAAGCCGCCGACGATGCCGCCGACGATGATGAGCGGCGTCATCATGGCGAGCGATGCGGCGAACGCGGACTTGGCGAGCTCCAGGATCGACACGCGGTCGTAGACCGGATAGCCGCGCCGCTTGGCGTACACGTAGACCGTGACCATCTGCGACAGGGCAATGAGGATGCCGGGGACGACGCCGGCGAGGAAAAGTCCGCCGATGGAGACCGACATCAGCCCGCCCCACACCACCATCAGGATCGACGGGGGGATGATGACGCCCATCACCGCCGAGCACGCTGTGACCGCGACGGCGAAGGACGTGTCGTAGCCCTCTTTCTTCATCTGCGGAATGAGGAGCGAGCCAATCCCCGCCGCATCGGCCGTAGACGATCCGGAGATGCCGGCAAACAGCATGGACACGACGACGTTGACATGGCCGAGCCCGCCGGGGAGGTGGCCCACCATGTTGCGCGCGAGCCTGATGAGGCGGTCGGTGATGCCGGCGGCGTTCATCAAGTTGGCCGCGAGCAGGAAGAACGGGACGGCGAGGAGGACAAACGCGTTGTAGCTCTTGAACATCTCCCTCAGGAGGAGGATGGGCGTCAGGCGCTCCTCAATGAAGAAGACCGGCACCACCGCTAGTCCCAATGCGAAGGCGACAGGGATGCGCAAGATGACGAGGACGAAGAACGTCCCGAATAAAATGAGGGCAACTTCACCGGCACCCATGGTCACGACCCTCCGCGCTTCTTCACGTGCTCCTCGTCGAGCGCGTATTCGTCGATTTCTTCTTGGATGGTGGTGTGACTGGCGTCCTGAGGGATCTTGCCAGAGCGATAGTCTTTGACGGCGTCGTAGATCCGCTCAGTGAGGAAGAGCACCCATGTGGCGCCGGCAAGCGGCCAGGCGATGTAGATGGCGAGCATCGGTAGGCCCGCGATCTCAGAGGTCTGCCGCGAGCCGAGGATCGCAAAGTCGTAGCCCCACACAACAAACGTCACCGCCATGGCGAACATCGCGATGTAGACCACAAGCCGAGCGATCAGCTCCACCAGGGGCGACTTGGCGTGGGGCAGAACGTCAACGTCAAAGTGGGTGCCGTCGCGCACGGCGATCATGGCCCCGACGAGCACGATCCACACGAAACAGAAGCGCGCGATTTCTTCGGTCCAAATGTATCGCGGGATGATCCCCGTGTAACGGCTGAGGATCTGCATTGTGACGGGGATGATGAGGGCGAACATCAAAAGGGTCAGGACGACCTTGAGGAGGCGATAATAGCCTTCGATCACTGCGCGCATGGGGCCGACCAGGTGTTAAAATTGGTGCCGGACGGCGCGGCCAGACGGCCGCACGGCGTGGGCGTACCCCGAAGCGTCTGTCCGGAGGCTCACCCGTGCCCCAATGACGGGGCACGGGTGTAGCGATTACTTGATCGCTTGGATGTTCTCGAAGACGTCCGTCGCCCCGAGTTCCTCCGCGTAAGCCGCCTTCACGGGCGCGGCGAGCTCGAGGAGCTTGTCGCGGTCGGCAAACTCGTGCGTCGTGAGAAGGCCCTGGCTTTCGAGCGCTTGCAACTTCTCAGAGTCCTGGGACGATTCGATTTCGCGTCCCAGCGCACCCGCGGCCGCACCGGCTTCGACGAGGCACTGCTGCTCGGCCTCGCTCAGCCGCTCGAACGTGGCGTTTGAGAAGGCGAGGGGCCGGACCGTGATGGCGTGCGCCGTCTTCACGATGTGGGGGCCGACCTCGTAGAACTTCATCTGCTCGATGCCAGCCGCTTCGTTCTCCGCCGCGTCGATCACCCCGGTCTGGATCGCGTTGTAGACCTCGCTATAGGCGATGACGGACGGCGCTGCGCTGATCGCTTCGAAAATGCGGGTCTGGATGGGCGCACCCATGACGCGCATCGGCAACCCTTCGAGCTCTTCCATCGTCGTGATGGGTCGGTTCACGATCAGCTGCCGCGTGCCGCCGCCAGCGTAGCCGAGAAGGCGCACATTGGCTTGGTCCATCACGTCCTGCGCGATGGGCTCCAGCGCGCCCTGGTCGATGGCGGCATTCCAGTGATCGAGATCGCGGAACAGGAACGGCATGTCCATTAGCGGCGCTTTGCGGGAGAAGGTGGACATGTGCGACGGCGCGACGATGGCGTAGTCCACCGCAATGCCTTGGCTCATGTTCTCGAAATAATCTTTCTCCAGCCCCAGCTCAGAGTTGAGGTGAAGGTCGAAAGTGAGCGATCCGCCGGAGCATTCACCGGCCAGCCGCTCAAACTCGCGCAGCGTTTTGGTGAAGGCATGATCTTCGCCGAACTGCACGGCGCCCACGAGTTCGGTCTGCGCTTGTGCGGGGATCGCCATGAAGGCGACCGCGGCGCCACCGAGCAAAAGGGTGCGAAGGAACTTCATAGTCGTTTCCTCTCCATATGTTCTTATGCGGTCTTGATAGCCGCATTCGCTCCGGAACTTGGCAGAGCCAGAGTATCGTGTCCAGCGGTTTGGGCGGTGCCAGAGCGCGCTCTGCGCCAGTGGACTTGCTCGACAGTATTTTTTTGTGCCGAACTACGCGCCGCGGTTCGCTTTGAACTTCAAGTCGACATCCATCAACATCGCAATACCGCGGATTTTCAAGATGTTAGCGTCACGTCATCATGGCGTCAGCTTACACCTTTCGTCGCTGATGTTTGTGCCGCGTGGCCTAGCCTGACGCGGGGACCAGCACATCAAAAACTCGATTTTCAATAATTCTGATTTCTGAAAGGTTGGCACGACGGGCAACCGAGGAGAGAAACCCATGAGCAAATGGCCCAACGGCTTCCAAAAGGGGCTCACACAGTACGGCGATCAGGGCTTCTCTCTGTTCCACCGCAAGCTGTTCCTGAAGTCGATGGGCTATAGCGAGGACGCGCTGGATCGGCCCATCATCGGGATCACCAACACGGCCAGCGCCTACAACAGCTGCCACGGCAACGTTCCCGCGCTCATCGAAGCCGTGAAGCGGGGCGTCGCGATGGCCGGCGGGCTGGGGTTCGAGTTTCCTGTGCTGAGCCTCCATGAGGCCTTCGCTTATCCAACGTCCATGTATCTCAGGAACCTGATGGCCATGGACGTGGAGGAGATGATCCGCGCGCAGCCCATGGACGCCGTGGTTCTGATCGGCGGGTGCGACAAGACCGTGCCGGCGCTGCTGATGGGTGCGATCAGCGCGGAAAAACCCGCAATCATGACCGTGACGGGCCCGATGCTGACAGGACACCATCGCGGCGAACGGGTCGGTGCGTGCACCGATTGCCGGCGCTTTTGGGCGGCGCACCGGGCGGGCACCATGGACGAGGCGGAGATCACAGAAGTCAACGATCAGCTGGCTCCCACGGTCGGCACCTGCATGGTGATGGGGACCGCATCGACGATGGCAGTCTGCGCGGAAGTGATGGGCATGATGCTGCCGGGTGGTGCGACACCGCCTGCGGTGACGGCCGGCCGATTGCGCCATGCCGAGATGACCGGCACTCGCGCCGTTGCCATTGGCAAAGAAGGACTGACACCGGACAAGGTTCTTGACCGGCGCTCGATCACCAACGCGTACCGCGCGCTGATGGCGATCGGCGGGTCCACCAACGCCGTGGTGCACCTGTCCGCCATTGCAGGACGGCTGGGTGTGGAGGTGCCGCTCGATGAGGTGGACCGGCTCGGCCAGGAGATGCCGATGGTGGTGAACCTCAAACCATCAGGCACCAAATACATGCAGGAGCTCGACGCCGCGGGAGGTGTGCCGGCCCTCCTCGATACTCTCGCCGACCGCTTCGACTTGGACGCCTCCACGGTCGCGGGATCGACGTTGGGGGATGCGGCCAAGGCTCATAAGACTTCGGTAGACCGCGATACGATCTATCCGGCGGATGCGCCGCTGAAGCCGAAAGGCGCGGTGGCCGTGCTGTTTGGCAACCTTGCGCCCAACGGTGCCGTCATCAAGGAGAGCGCGGCGGGGACGGCGTTCCTCAACCACACCGGCCGTGCGGTGGTGTTCGACGGTCTCGCTGACATGATGGCGCGCGTCGACAGTGATGATCTCGACGTTTCGCCCGATGACGTCCTCATCATGCGTGGCATCGGCCCTCGCGGTGCGCCTGGTATGCCCGAAGCCGGGTCGATCCCGATCCCCAAGAAGCTTGCCCGGCAGGGTGTGACCGATATGGTGCGCATTTCCGACGGGCGGATGAGCGGAACAGCTTATGGAACCGTCATCCTGCATGTCTCGCCGGAAGCGGCAGTGGGTGGGCCACTGTCCAAAGTGCGCACGGGCGACACCGTCACGCTCGACGTGCCGGGCCGTCGCATCGACCTGGTGGGCGTGGACCTTGATGCGCGCGATCCGCAGTTCCTGAGCGACTACACCGTGCCCACCCGCGGCTACGGCGCGCTCTTCGACCGTGAGATTACCCAAGCCCACGAGGGGGCCGACTTCGCGTTCCTGCGCGGCCGAGGACGGGGCGACGGGACGGGCAGCGTACCAAAGTAAAACTCGTTTCGAGAAGGATTACTCATCTAGCCCGCACGCTCTCCCGGCTGCGAAGTTCGAAGTTCAGAATGATGCGCTTCGGCGGCGAGTTAGGTTCCGCAATACGGCGCAGCAGCATCTCCGCCACCCGGCGGCCGAGCTCCTGGCGGGAAAAGCCGAATGACGTGAGCGCGGGTCGCCACAGTGTGGCTTCGGCGATGTCGTCAAAACCCACGACGGAAAAGTCCCGCCCCGCTTCCTTGTTGTCAGCGCGAAGACCAAGCATGACACCAAACGCCAAGACATCGTTAAAGCAAACGCACGCGGTGAGCTCTGGCTCGCGCGTCGTCAGAGCCCGGATTGTCCGCATTCCGAAGTCCCGCGTTGCAGGTCCCTCAACGATCAGGTCGGGATCTTCGGCGATGCCTGCATCGCCAAGCGCGGCGCGGTATCCGGCCAGACGGTCACGCCCTGTGGACGTGTCTGTATTCCCGCCCACCATCGCGATCCGCCGGTGACCGGCGCCAATCAGATGCGCGGTTGCGCTTTGCATGCCCTCAAAGTTAGCGCTCCCGACATAGTCGACGTCTGCGTCCGGCAGATCGCGAGAAAATAGGACGAGCGGGACACCACTGCGCTGGATATCGGCCACCATGTCCGCCTGCGTTCCTGCGGCCGGGCACAGGATGAGCCCATCGACATTGTGCTCGCGGAAGGTCTCGATGAACTCCGCCTGACGGGTCGTGCACTCCTGTGTGTTGCCGAACAGAATAACGCGCCCATGCAAGGTCATCTCATCCTGCACGGCCGCCACGATCTCGGCGAAGTACGGATTGGTGACGTCGTGCACGACAACGCCGACGGTCTGGGTCGAGGCCGTTCGCAGGTTCGCTGCGCCGCGATTGTAGACGTATCCGAGGCGCCGAGCGGCATCTTGAATGCGCGCGTGGGTGCGCTTCGGGATCGACGGGTGGCCGCGCAGTGCGAGTGATACAGCAGAGCGCGAGACGCCCGCTTCCTGTGCGACCTCGATCAACCTGACCTTACTCGGGGCCTTCAGATCCCCGTTGGTGTCGTCGGTCATCGCGTCACGCACCGGACCGAGACAGGATCTGCCTCAACCCCAAGCTTCGATCGAGACAAGTCGCAACGACCTCGCGCGGGGCGGCGGTCCACCACTCGTCTGAGAAGATCTCGACCTCGGGCAAACCGTTGAAACCAAGTGCGCCGAGCTTGCGCGCGATCCCTTCGATGTCCGCAACGCCGTCGCCCATCATCGCGCGGTCGTTGAGCAGATCGCGCGTCGTGCGGCGCCAGTCGCAGATGTGGAACGCGTGGAGCCGAACCGGGTCGACAGCATCCAGAACGTCAGCAAGCGCCGGGTCCCACCAGACGTGATACACATCCAGCGCGATGCCCAGCCAGCCCTCCGGATCGTCCGGCGCGACCGTATCGCAAAGCGCCACAGCCTGGGCGAGCGTGTTGATGCAGTTGCGGTCCGCCGCGTACATCGGATGGAGCGGCTCGACGGCCAGGCGAACGCCTGCGGCGCGCGCTTCAGGCAGCAAAACTGTGATGGCTTCACCCACCATCGTCCGCGCACCAACGAGGTCGCGACTTCCTTCCGGCAACCCGCCGCAGACAAGCACAAGGCAATCAGCCTCAAGCGCGTGAGCCTCGTCGATGGCGCGACGGTTGTCGTCGAGATTTGCCTCGAAAGCGGCCCGTGTCGGCTGGGGGAACATACCCCCGCGGCAGACCCCAGTCACCCTCAGCCCATTGTCCCGCACTGCGCGGACTGCGTTGTCGAGCCCGCATTCAGCGATCTGGTCACGCCACGGCGCGATGCCCGCGACACCCATACGGGCATACTGTTCCGCCGCTTCGATCAACCCCCATTGGAGCCGCGTGGTGGCCGTGTTGATTGATAGCCCAACGGCCTTGTCTTCGCTCACGACAAAGCACCGCTTGGCAGCGGACGGCGACCGTCAAGCACCGGCCACCTCCCCCGTTCGGCTTGTGAGCAGCAGCGTCTCGCCATCCTGCACCGTCTCGCCATGCTGGTTGGTGACGTCGAAAAAGAGCGTTGCGATCCCCCTGTCCGGCCGCTTCGTCGTGCGCAGCGCCTTCACCGTGACGCGCACCTTAATCCGGTCGTCGATCAGGATTGCCCTCCGGAACGCCCAGTTCCAGCCGAGCGAGGCTATGCCGCGGATTTGCACCGAGGAGCGGTTCTTCAGCCCGTCAGCCATCGCAAGGCCGAGCAGGCCGTGCGCAATGCGTCCCGGGAAACCATGGGATTGGGCAAAGTCGTCGTCGATGTGAACGTCGAAATGGTCGCCGGAGATGCCGGCGAATGCGACCACATGCGCTTCAGTGACCTTGATGCCGCCAGTGTCGAAATAGTCGCCGACGGACAGATCGTCATACGCGTACATTCCGGCCTCAAGGCGCCGTAGAGGTTCGACCGTCATTACAACCTCGCAATGTGCAAGCCGCCGTCGACGTGGATCACGTCTCCCGTCGAAAACGGAAGATGCCCGCCGGCCAGCATCGCAGCGGCGCGGCCCACTTCGTCCGGCTCACCCCAGCGGTTGATTGGCGTAAAATCGCCGCGTGCGTATCGGGCGTCGTAACGCTCGCGCGCAACGGCAGTCATCGCGGTGCGGATGACGCCGGGCCGGATCTCGTAGACGCCTATTCCTGCCTCCGCGAGACGGAGCGCATAAAGGCTCGTCATCATCGCGAGCGCCGACTTTGACAGGCAGTACTCCGCGCGCTCCGGCGAGGCGGCGAACGCGTTCGTCGAGGAGATGGTGATGATCGCCCGGTCGGTTCTGTCTGCGGCCGACCGATCATCCAGCATCCGCCGGGCAAGTTTTTGCGTGAGGAAGAATGGCCCGCGCAGGTTGACGCTGATGAGGCGGTCGAAGCTCTCGGGCGTTGCCTCAAGCATGTCGCCGCGTTTCGCAACAGAGATGCCGGCGTTGTTCACGAGGCATGTGGGGACGCCGAACGCTGCCGATGCCCGGTCGAGCAGCGCGTCGGTTCCGTCTACATCTGCGATGTCGCCGATCAGCGGTTCGCCTTGCGCGCCACGGTCGCGAACTGCTGCGACGGTTTCGCCAAGCTCGTCGCCATTCAGATCGTTAGCGACCACCTGAAAGCCATCGCCGGCGAGTGCCAACGCGATAGCCCGCCCAATGCCGCGGCCTGCGCCCGTCACAAGCGCCACCCGGCGCCGGTGTTCTGCCGCCATCTCAGGCGTCCGCCAGCAGGTTGCGGGCGATGATCATGCGCTGGATCTGGTTCGTACCCTCGTAGATCTGCGTGATTTTCGCATCGCGGTAGAGGCGCTCCACCTCCGTGCCGCGGATGTAGCCGATGCCGCCATGGATCTGGACCGCGTTGGCGGTGTGCTCCACCGCGGCATCCCCTGCGAAACACTTGGCCATGGAGCATTGGACGGTGGCGCGCTCGCCGCGGTCCATGCGCTCAGCGGCGTCGCGCACCATGAGGCGGGCCGCGTGGGTCGCTTTTGCAAGGTCGGCGAGCATCCATTGCACAGCCTGGAACTCGGCGATGGGATTGCCGAACTGTTTCCGCGTTCGGGCGTAGTCGAGCGAGGCCGCCAGCGCCGCTTCCAAGATGCCGACCGCGAGAGCACCGATCCCGATACGGCCTTTGTCGAGTACGCTCATCATCATGTGAAAGCCGCGGCCAGGCTCGCCCAGCAGAGCCTCTTCCGGCAGCTCGACACCGTCGAACGTCAGCGCGCCAACTTGGCTCGCCCGCTGCCCCATTTTGTGCTCCTTCGGGCCGGCTTCGTAACCGGGTCGGTCACGGTCGACCAGAAAAATGCTCATCCCGCGCTTGCCAGCGGACGGGTCGGTGCGGGCCAGAACAACCGCGAAGTCGGCAACCGGCGCGTTGTGAATCCAGATCTTATTGCCATCGAGACGCCAGCCGTTTTGGGTCCGCGTCGCGGTGGTGCGCACACCCGAAACGTCAGAGCCCGCTTCGGTTTCTGTGATGGCATAGGCGCAGCGGCGCTCGAAGGACAGAAGCGGCGAGAGGTAGCGCTCCCGCTGTTCGGCCGTGCCATGCTGGGTGAGCAGCGTTGCGACGAGTTCGATCAGCCCGCATTGATCAGCAACGGACGCGTAGCCGCGCGATAGCTCTTCCATCACGATGGCGTAGGTCACGCAGTCTGCGCCGACGCCGCCATGCTCTTGCGGAACGGTGATGCCGAATAGGCCCAATTCGCCCATTGACCGGTAGAGATCTTCGGGAAAGCTCTCCGCCTCGTCGAGTTCGGTGGCCCGTGGGCGGACGTTACGGGTCGCGAAGTCGCGCACCATGTCAGTGATCATCGCCCGGCGTTGGGCCAGATCGTCCATGATTGTTGGTGCCTGATCCATCCGTTTCCTCCGACGTCTCGGCGCGGTGCTGCTCGGTTGTCGGCAGGCGACAGCTCTGGGCGCGGCCGCGATCTTGTGCTTACTAGATCGATCTAGTAAATCGATCAAGCGCAATCCGAAGGGACGAAATGGCCGCCAAAGCTGAAACTCGAGAGAGGCATTTGGCCATCCCGCTGATGACTGGGCGTCAGATTGCCGATGCCCAATGCGGTGTTCCGAGCATGAGCTGGATTTTTGACAGCTTAAGCAGCGCCAGGCCGGCAACGGGCGTTCTACGGTCTCCGATAAGCGGAAAGCGACATGATTGAGCCCCCACCTCCCGATGGCGGCCTTCCACTTCCGATCAACGGCGACACGCGTGTCTACGCCATCATCGGTGACCCGATCGGCCAGGTGGGGTCACCGAAAGTGTTCAACACCCTCTTCCGAGAGAACGGCGTCCCAGCGACTCTCGTCCCGCTTCACGTCACGCCGGATGGCCTTAACGATGCGCTGGGCGGATTGCGTGCGTGCCGCAACATCGACGGCGTTATCGTGACCGTGCCGCACAAGGTCGCCGTATCGAAGCTGATCGACCGACTGGGCGATGCCGGTCGGCGGATCGGCGCGGTGAACGCGATACGGCGCGAGGCTGACGGCGCACTGTTCGGCGACAATTTCGACGGAAAAGGCTGCGTCATCGGCCTTCAGCGTGAAGGGCACACGGTGTCTGGAAAGCCCACGCTGATCATCGGCGCTGGTGGCGCAGGCGCTGCCGTCGCGCATGCGTTTGCCGATGAAGGTGCTTCCCCCATCACCATCTTCGACATCGATGGACAGCGCGCCGAGGCGCTGGCGGCGAGTGTTCGGGCCGCACGGCCTGAGATCGACGCATCGACCGGGCCAGCAGACCCGGCCGGATGTGCCGTCGTGGTGAACTGCAGTCCGTTGGGCATGCATCCCGACGACTCTTTCCCGTTGGATCCAATCAGTCTCAGCCAGGACATGCTCGTCGTGGACGTGATCCTGAAACCCCGCATCTCCCGTTTTCTCGAAGCGGCGGCGGAGCGTGGGTGCGCCACGCAGCCGGGGTACCGGATGCTAGATGGGCAGGCCGAAGCCATCGCACGCTTTTTCGGAGTGATCGAATGAAACCGAAGGGTTTGGCCGTCGTCGGTCTGGGCATGGCGCTCAAGCCCCATGCCATGGCACTTGGCGAGCTTCAGGACGAGTATCGCGTCATCGGTGCCCACAGCAGGTCCAGCGACCGGCGCGACGCTGCCGCAGCGACATACAGGCTTCCGACGACGGGGGACCTCGACGCTTTAGTCGGCGACCCGTCGGTCGAGGCGGCTTTAATCCTGACGCCGCCAAACTCCCACAAGGATATCGCCTCGCGGTTTTTGGAGGCCGGAAAGCATGTGCTCCTGGAGAAGCCGATCGACGTGAGCACCGACCGCGCGGCTGAGATTGTTGCCCTTGCCGATCAGAACGACCGTCGCCTCGGCATCGTCCTGCAGCACCGCTTCCGCACGTCCAGCCGCGCGCTCGCAGACCTCTTGCACTCTGGACGCCTGGGACGCCTTTCCGCGGCCAACTGCACCGTGCCGTGGTGGCGCTCGCAAGCCTATTATGACGAGCCGGGCCGCGGCACGCTGGAGCGCGACGGTGGCGGTGTGTTGATGACCCAAGCCATTCATACGCTCGATCTGTTCCGCAGCCTCGTCGGTGGGATCCAACGCGTCGGAGCGCTGGCTGCCACCACTGCAATCCACCGCATGGAATGCGAAGACTATGTCGCGGCGGTGGTAGTCCTGAACGGCGGCGCCATAGGGAATATCATGGCAACGACGGCGGCGTTCCCCGGCCGGCCCGACTCCATCGAGCTGTTCTGCGAGAATGGCGTTGCCCGCATCGAAGGTGGCGAGTTGACCGTGCACTGGCTGACTGGCGAAACCACGCACGTTGCTGCCGAGACCGGTCTGGGTGGTGGCGCTGATCCGATGGACTTTCCTGCCGACTCCCACCGCGAGTTATTGCGAGATTTCGCTGCCTCCATCGACCACCACCGCGATCCCACCGTGAGCGGCCGCGACGCACTGAAGACGCATCACCTCATCGACGCCCTCATCCGTTCCGCTGACACCGGAATGTGGGAAACCGTCGCCAATGACTGACGGGCAAACCCAATATGTCGAGATTGGCGACATGGTCAGCTTCTCGAAGACGCTGACTGAGACTGACCTTGTCATGTTTTGCGCAATCAGCGGGGACTTTGACCCAATCCACGTGGACGAAGAGTACGCAAAGTCCACCGTCTTCGGGCGAAGGATCGCACACGGCATCCTGTCCATGGCGCTCCTTTCGACGGTGGCCGCGATGATGAGCGCTAAGGCAAAAGAACGCGGCTTCTCGGGCACATCGGTCTCGATGGGCTTCGACAAACTGCGCTTCGTGAAGCCGGTCTTCGTCGGCGATACGCTGACGGCCACCTATTGCGTGGACGAGGTCGCTGCCGAGCGCGGCCGGTCATACTCCGCGGTTAGCGTGACAAACCAGGAAGGCGAAACATGCGTCGCCGGACGCCACATTATGCGCTGGCTCGCGCCAGAATAACGTCGAGGGCACACTTTGGGCTGGGCCGGTGTATGGCCTGTCGCTGGATAGCTGTTGCGGTCCCAAAGGCCCCATGGTGAGGGCTTGGTGAGGCTGAGCGCGATGGCGCTGACGGCGCCGGCGATCAAATCGGACCGACAATCGTTTAGGTTAGGGCTCCAGCGAATCTGCCAAGGACAGCTGCGCTGCGATCGGGCCCCTCGCATCAGTGGCGACTAACTTCCCGCCAGCGGCAGATGCTGCGCCAAAAGGCAATCGTGAAACTGGAAGACACGAAGCCGCGAGCAAGTGAGCCTAGCCATGACGCTGACTTGAGTGCATGAGAACACGCGACACGAGGCTGCTTACCTTCGGCGCGGCTAAGGAAACGGCGACAATGGAGCCGACTGACGCGCTACAAAGCACTGGCTGTGGCGGTTGATCCACACGGATCCCCGGCGCGGCCGCGCCAGCTCGCCAAACCAGCCCGTGATCCTTGTCGCAGTCCGCTGCCAAGCGCAGTGTCCACGCTAACCAGTTGCGTTTTGGGGGCGGTCGATGCTGCGGGTTTTCGCCATCCTATTGATGCTGATTGCAGCGGGCTGCTCCGGCACGGTCCTCGACCAGACGGGGCCGCTCAACATCACCGCAATCACAGTGAGCAAGTCGCCTGATGTGGTGGCGGCGTCCAACATTCGCGCCAAGGTGAAGCGTGAGGCCAACGACCTCTTGCTGAACGTCAATCCTGGTGGCACCCCGGTGCGTGCAGTCATCGATGTGGACCAAGTGCAGTATAAGAACCGCGGACTGGCGCTCGTCGTCCCCAGCCAAAACAACATCGAAGCGACGGTCCAGTTGCGCGACAGGGACAACCGGACGGTGTCGGAATTTCGCGTGTCGGCGCAGACGGACCTTCGGTACCCTGGCGTCATCGGGGTGGTGACGAGCACGAACCGCCCGCTTGCCGACATTGATACCGCGCTCGCCCGCAACCTTGCCGGCGCGACGCTCTACCGGATCTACAAGCGGGCACCGATGCCGGCGCCGGGTGTCCCGCTGTTCTGACCCGCAGGACCGGCCGCCTTTGCCGCTCAACTCACCGCAAAGGGCGATCACCTCCAGGAACCGCTTCCTTTGGGAAACGACTCCGCGTCGCCCTGAAACGAACAGCGCTTCGGCACCGGCGTCTGCGCAGATCAGGTGACGTTTCGCGAAGAGCGATGGCTGGACAGCGTGACAGCGCTGTGATGAACGCGGTCAAGGTCCGTCGGTACGCCCAGGCGTTCCTACGGGCAGCGATCCGCCATGCCATTTCTTTCAGGGCCGAATTGCCACAAGCTGCAGCGACCCCAGCCTGACGGCCGCACATTCTTGGATGCCCAATGACCCTGCGCTCACGAAACGACATCAGCCACCGCTTGATGGACAGCACATTTGCGTCCCGCGACCTCGCTAAGCCACTGCCAAAATACAACTTTCCGGACGAGGAGCACAACGCGCGCGACGTCCTTCAGCTCGTAGAGGACGAGTTGCTGCTGGATGGCAATCCGCGCCAGAACCTCGCCACCTTCTGTCAGACTTGGGAAGAGCCCGAGCTGCATCAGATCATGAACGCGGCCATCGACCGCAACATGATCGACAAAAGCGAGTACCCGCAGACCGCCGAGCTTGAAATCCGCTGCGCCCACATGCTCGCCAACCTTTGGAACGCGCAGCCCGCGGACAACCCGGTGGGGACCTCGACCATCGGGTCCTCAGAGGCCTGTATGCTGGGTGGCATGGCCGCGAAATGGCGGTGGAAAGCGCGGCGCCAGGCCGCTGGAAAGTCCACGGACAAACCCAACATCGTTTGCGGCCCGGTCCAAGTATGCTGGGAAAAATTCTGCCGCTATTGGGAAATAGAGCAGCGCCAAATCCCGATGGGGCCAGACGCCATGCAGATGGACGCGAAGCGGATGCTGGAGGCGGTGGACGAAAACACCATCTGCGTCGTGCCCACCTTCGGCGTCACATACACCGGACATTACGAGTTCGTGGCCCCCATGGCTGAAGCTCTCGACACGCTGCAGAGACAGACCGGGCTTGATGTGGACATCCACGTGGACGCGGCATCAGGGGGTTTTCTGGCTCCCTTTTGCGCGCCCGATATCGTCTGGGATTTCCGACTGCCACGCGTGAAGTCCATCTCCACGTCCGGCCACAAGTATGGCCTGGCCCCGCTGGGTGTTGGCTGGATCGTGTGGCGGGACAAGGCGGAACTGTCCGACGATTTGGTCTTCTCCGTGCCATACCTTGGCGGCCAGGTCGGCACCTTCGCCATCAACTTTTCTCGCCCGGCCGGCCAGGTCGCGGCGCAATATTATCTGTTCAATCGGCTCGGCAGAGAGGGATACCGGCGGGTCCAGGACGCCTGCTACGCAACCGCCCTCCATCTCAGCCAGAAACTCAAAGAGCTCGGCCCGTTCGACTTCATCAACACCGGCGATCCCCAGCTTGGAATCCCGGCGGTGTGCTTCAAGGTGCAGGATGGAGCGTCGCTGCCCTACTCGCTGTTCGACCTTTCGGCGAAGCTGCGGGAGCGGGGATGGCAGGTGCCTGCCTTCAACCTCATCGATGACGCCTCGGACATCACGGTGGTGCGCATCATGGTTCGCCAGGGGGTGAGCCGGGATATGGCCGATCTTCTTTTGGAGGACATCCGTCGTGCCATCGCCCACTTCGAGCGTCACCCGGTTACCACCGCGCTCACCCAGGAGGAGCACGGCGGCTACACCCACAACTAGCCGCGTCGCGCGTGAGCCGAAAAACCCGAAAACTTGGGTGTCACACGCCCGAAGCGGAGAGCCATCATGAGTGACAGCCCAAAACCGGGGCCGGCCCGCACGACCGCGACCATTTCCGTTCTCACCCTTGCGGTCATGAACATTACTGCGGTGGTGAGCCTGCGGGGGCTTCCAGCTGAAGC
The DNA here is from genome assembly GCA_937884725.1 of uncultured Paracoccaceae bacterium. GTDB lineage: Bacteria > Pseudomonadota > Alphaproteobacteria > Rhizobiales > Amorphaceae > Acuticoccus. The sequence goes on along the minus strand of CAKZYH010000042.1, from coordinate 6,829 downwards.
GGAATACGGGCTCAGTTCAGCGGCGTACTATTTGTTTGCCGCGCTCTTCTTCCTCATGCCGGTGGCAATCGTTGCGGCCGAGCTTGCCACGTCGTGGCCGCAGAAGGGTGGCGTGTTCCGCTGGGTCGGCGAAGCGTTCGGCGCGCGCGTGGCCTTCCTCGCCATGTTCATGTTGTGGATCGAGGTGACGATCTGGTTCCCAACGGTCCTGACCTTCGCGGCCGTGTCCCTGGCCTTTATGGGGCCGGACCAAACCTGGGATGCGAGCCTTTCGGAAAACAAATACTACACAATCGCCGTGGTGCTTGCGGTCTATTGGCTCGCCACCTTCATCGCGCTCCGCGGCGTGAAGAGCTTTGCGGCGGTCGCGAAATGGGGCGGGATCGTCGGCACGATCATCCCCGCTGCGGTGCTGATCGTGCTGGGTTTTGCGTACTACGTGACCACTGGTGAATCGCAAATCACGCTGACCTGGTCCGACGCCATGCCGGACCTGTCCCGCTTCAGCAACCTCGTCCTCGCGGCGTCCATCTTCCTGTTCTACGCCGGGATGGAGATGAACGCGATCCACGTGCGCGAACTCAAAGATCCCGCGCGTCAGTACCCAATCGCCATCCTGATTTCCTCGCTCGCAACAGTCGCAATCTTCGTCCTGGGCACGCTCGCCATCGCGATCATCATACCCCAGGCGGACATCAACCTCGTCCAAAGCCTCCTCATCGCCTACGATGAATTCTTCACCCACTTCGGCATTGGCTTTCTCGCACCAGTCATGGCCGCGATGCTCGCCTTTGGCGTGCTCGGCGGGGTGACGGTGTGGGTGGGCGGACCCTCGGCCGGGTTCTTGATTGTGGGTCGGGCTGGCTACCTGCCGCCGCTCCTGCAAAAGACCAACCGCGCCGGCGCACCGGTGAGCCTCCTCATCCTGCAGGCGTGTTTGGTGACGCTGCTGGCGCTCTTGTTTGTGGTGCTGCCATCGGTCCAGGCGACCTATCAGATCCTGGCCCAGCTGACGATCATCCTCTACCTCATCATGTACATGCTGATGTTTGCAGCCGCCATCTGGCTGCGGTACTCCCAGCCCGACACACCGCGGCCCTACCGCGTGCCAGGCGGCATGGTGGGCATGTGGCTGGTGAGTGGCCTTGGCTTCTTGGCGGCACTGGCGGCGTTTCTCACCTCGTTCATTCCGCCGAGCCAGATCGGCGTCGGTAGTCCGATCCTGTACGTCCTTCTGCTGGTCGCCGGGGCGGCACTCTTCGTGGCGATCCCGTTTGGGATCTACGCCTTGCGCCGGCCATCTTGGAACTTGGAGCAGGACTTCGAACCCTTCTCTTGGTCTCGCCCCGGCCAAACTCAACAAACGCGGGCGCCTTAGGTCACGCCAGTTATGAGGGCGTGACCTAGGCGCGAGGTAGAGGAAGGAGCGCAAAAGGTCATGGCTACGGCATCCGGTCAGTACGATCATCACACAATCAGCGCTGCGGTGAAGAAGGCGCATGCTGCGGCCCTCAATCGCGCCGGCGGACGCAACGCGGATTACATCCCGTTTCTTGCCGAAGTGCCATCGGACCTTTGCGGTGTTGCTGTTGCGACCGCCGATGGTGCTGTGTTTGAGGCTGGTGATGCGCGCTTTGAGTTTGCCATCGAGTCGATCTCGAAAGTGTTCACCCTCGCCTTGGTAACGGAGGAGATTGGGCCGCAGTCTGTGCGGTCCAAAGTCGGCGCGAACCCCACTGGGTTACCCTACAATTCTGTCATTGCGTTGGAGCTTAACCACGGCAAACCGATGTCGCCGCTGGTGAACGCGGGCGCTATCGCGACAGTCAGCCTTGTGCCCGCAGACGACACGGAGGCGCGCTGGTCGAAAATCCTGAACGGCCAGTCAAGTTTTGCCGGACGGCCCCTACAGCTTTCAGAAGCGCTCAACACGTCGGAGCAGTCCACAAACTTCCACAACAGAGCGATTGCTTGGCTCCTTTACTCTTCCGGCACCCTTTATTGCGATCCCATGGACGCTCTCGACGTTTACACTCGGCAGTGTTCCACCATGATCTCGACCGTGGATCTTGCCAAGATGGGAGCGACACTTGCGGCCAAGGGGGTGAACCCCTTCACCGGCGAGAGGGTGGTCAGTGAAAGCAACGTGCGTCACATCTTGGCACAGATGATGATGGAAGGGCTCTACATCGCCTCCGGAGACTTTGCTTATACAGTCGGTCTCCCCGGCAAGAGTGGTGTTGGCGGCGGCGTGCTTGCCATCGCGCCCGGGAAACTCGCCATTGCGGGCTTTGCGCCGCCGCTCAACGAGGCGGGCAACAGCGTGCGTGGCCTCGCTGCTGTCGCTTCTGTCGCAAAGGCGTTGGATCTCAACTTGTTCGCGGGCTGAGGCCGCAAGGCGGCGTCCCCCGCTACGATCCCCGGTATTCAGCTGCCCTGCCGGAAGGCAGTTGCGAGACCTGGGGCACCTCCCGGGCGTGACCCGCTCTAGGCGACGCTGCTGTCGTTAGTGGTCGGGCCTTGAAGTATTCGTTTGCGACCGAGATGGTTCAAAGCAACGATAGATCGTCAATAAAGCTCTCGAAGTTGCTGAAAATATTAGGGCCGTCGTCACCGTTACCTCCGTTGAAAGATTGAAGTCCGGATTCGTCGACGATGAAACCGGGGCTATTGCCCGTAACCGGTGAATTGCCTCCGTTTGGAATAAAATCGCTCGGCGGTCTGCACGTAACGGTGAAGAATAGAATTCGCCCGTCAGGCAGAGCCGACAGCGTATTGCTGCAGACCAGGCGCAAGAACGCAGCATCTGGATCATCGTTTGATGCGCTGTTGTCTGTATTGTCGGTGGTCTCGGTGTCCGTCGTTGGGCTGGTCGATGTGCCGCCATCGGTCACCGATACTGTCACAGTCGCTGTGTTGGTTGCCGTACCGTTGTTGGCCTCGACCGTGAGGGTGAACGTCTCGCCTGTCGCTAAGGCCAGGTCGTCAGTATCGTTGACTGTGATTTCGCCAGTGAGGCTGTCGATGGCGAACGGCAGATCGCTATCGCCGTCGCTGCTCGTGTTGCCCGCAATGATCGAAAAGGTGACGTTCTCGTCAGTGGCACCGCCGTTGCCGTCAGTGGCATCCACGTCGATGACAGCGGTGCCGGTTGCCGCGTTGTCGGCGATACTGACGGCTTCTTCGAAGTCTGCCAGCGCGCCTAAAAAGATCGGTGCGGCGGGTTGGCTTTCGAAGGCGCCGACGTCCACCGCGGTACCGACGTCCCGGTCAAAGCCGGTTCCTCGCCCGTCGGTGGTGAGGCCGGCGGCTGCTGCGGTATCGCCAACGTCAACGCCGAGGCCGCCCGTGCGAAGCGCCACGGTTTCCACCGCGCCGCCGTTGTCGGCGAGTACGCCACCGAAGAGCCCGAGTGAGGGTTCTGAGGGGAGAGACTGCGTGCCATCGCCATTGATATCGATGAAGCTGGAAGTGGAGGCGAACAACAGGGCGGAGACTGTGGATTGGTCGGCACCGAGAGTGGTGGCAGTGCCTGCGCCATCGATGAAGTCGGTTCCGATGATGCTGCTTGCCGAAAACGTCTCGGGCAGGGCAGTCGCGTAAATGTCTGTTCCGATGCCGCCGGCACCAACGCCATTGCCAGAAACGATCGAGTTGACGATGGACGTCGTTGCCGTGGCGTCGTTGATATAAAGGCCGCCGCCGTACTGAGCGGCATAGTTGGACGTGACGGTGGAGTTGAGCAGCGACAGGGTGTTGTTGCCCGATGGCCCAACGCGAACGCCATCCAAGTGGAGCGCACCGCCGTCATCGAACGCGACGTTCATCGCAACGGTCGAGTTTGTGAGCGTCAGCGACGAGTTGGTGTTCTGCCGAACATAGAAGGCGCCGCCATCGTTCTGCGCCACATTGCGCGAGATCGTGGATGTCTCCACTTCGACGCTGCTGTAGCTGATCCATACGCCGCCGCCATCATAGGCGCTGTTACCGTCTATGGTGCTGCCGCTGATTTGCGCTGAAGCGACGCCGTAAAGCTGCAGGCCACCGCCCGTGTAGCCGGCCGTGTTGTTTGAGATGGTGACGCCCGTAAGCGTTACGCCGCCACTACCGTAGATGTACCCGCCGCCGCCATAGCCGAAACCGCCACCGTCGTCGGCGCTGTTTCCGGTGATGACAGTGTCGGTGATGGTGTCTGAAGCGGAGTTGATCAGCGCGAACCCGCCACCGTCATTCTCGCCCATGTTGCCGCTGATGGTGCTTCCCGTGATGACCACGGATGTGGCGTCGTAGGCGAAGATACCCGCACCGTTCCCGCCAGTGACGTTGTTTGAGATGGTGCTGTTGGTGATGGTGAGCGCACCGCCATCCACCAAAATGCCGCCGCCGGCGCCGAAGGCTTCGTTGTCCGTGACGGTGACGTTGTTCAGCGTCACGTTGTCCCCGACGGCGGAGTAGATGCCGGCCCCAAACGCGCTGAGGCCGTTTGAGATGACGAGCCCTTCCAGCGCTACGGTGTTTGCCGCTCCGGGGTCGCCGTCGTCCACTTCGAACACGCGGATCGCGTCGCCGCCGGAGACGGTGATATCCTGGTCGCCGTCCGATTCGGTATCGCCATCGATGGTGATGCAGTTGGCGAGGACGAGCGGGCCATCTCCGGGGTTGAGCGTAATGGTCCCGCCGGCAAGGCCTACGTCAAACTCGATAAGGACGTCGCCAGCGTGGTCATTGGCAAGCTCGATCGCTTCTCGGAGCGACAGGTCACCGGCCCCGCCCATGTCGGCAACGGAACGCCCGGCGCCGGCGGCATCGAGCTCGTCATCAAGGATAGTTACCGTGAGTGTGAGAGATGGTGCGCCGGTAGCCATAGAAGCCCTTGATAAAATTGGCAGAAGTCAGGGCCGCCGCTCGTATTTCGCTCTAATGGCTGAACATTGCTGATTCCCATATCGCCATGATACAGGCGTTTAAACGAAATGTACATTAACTGTCTGTATACGCTGATGGTACTCGGTTTTTGAAAGCTGAAGGCCTGACGGCGGACAAGCTGCGTTAGGCGGCAATCCACCTGCGGCGAACGCTGGAGTCCTGAGAACGCTGCACCGGCCAGGTGATGGGAGTGGCGCGTCCACCCCACAGTACAGACAGCAGCCCTATCGCCATGACGCGTTGCGGTTGGCACTCATCCACCTCGCCATACAGGAAGAGCGTTAAGGCTAGCGCAAGGCAGGCAAACAGCTCCGCACCAAAGGTCGGCGGGCCAACCACCAGAAGTACGAGCGCATCTGGCGCGAGGAATTGCTGCAGCCCCCCACAGACACAAGAAACGGAAACGCCTCTACCCACACGACGCGTCGATGATCGGACTAAGGCCATATCCCTGGAAAATCTGTGCAAGCCGAGCCGATTAGAAGTACTGAGTATGATTTAGTATTAACGAACATTTCGGCGTGGTTGACTGTCTCTACGCGAGGCCAAGTCTTTTTCCCTTCAAGGCCGGCCGGTTTTTCGGGATCAGATTGTCTATCCCGCGCGGGTTGGGCCGCTTCTGGGCCAACTTCTTTTGCGATTTTGGGCATAGCCGCCTCCCGCGCGCGGCGTGTGCCACTGCCTGCGAATGTGACACGATGCACAACGCCCGTCCCGCGGCGCATCACGCATCGTTCCGGTGCCGCGAGTGTTCCTCATGTCTGCCGACGTTCTCGACAGCCGCTACTCCTGGATCCGCCTTGGCATCTCGCTTGCCGTGGCAACGGTGGCCAATGTCGGAATTTGGGCGGTGGTGGTGGTCATGCCAGCGCTGCAAGCCGAGTTCGGGATCGATAGGGCCGCGGCATCAATCCCGTATGTCACGACAATGCTGGGCTTTGGTGTTGGCAATCTGGTCATTGGCCGGTTCGTCGACCGGTTCGGTGTTGTTGCGGCGCTGATTGGCGCGAGCGTGATCATGTCGGTGAGCTATGCCCTGACAGCGGTCTCGGGCGCGATCTGGCTGGTGTATGCGTTGCACTTTCTGATCGGGTTTGGCAGCGCGGCCGGCTTAGCGCCGCTCTTGGCCGACATCTCCCACTGGTTCGCGCGCCGGCGCGGGATCGCGGTCGCGTTGGCGGCGACGGGCAACTACCTGGCCGGCGCAGTTTGGCCGGTGGCGTTGAGCGGCCTCCTCGTCGACGGCAGCTGGCGGCACGTCTACTTCGCACTCGCCGGGATCGTTCTTGTCGTGATGATCCCGCTGACGCTTTGCCTACGCCGAAAAGTGCCGCCCGAGGCGATGGCCCATGCCGATCGGGTCAGTGATGCCAACCGGCAGGCGGTGGCGATACCGCTTAGCGTCCTCAAGTGGCTGTTGGCGGCAGCTGGCATCGGCTGTTGCGTCGCTATGGCCATGCCGCAGGTGCATGTGGTGTCCTTCGCGGCCGATCTTGGCTGCACGCCGGCGGTGGGTGCGCAGATTTTGTCGGTGATGCTGTTGGGTGGTGTGGCGTCGCGGATTGTCTTCGGCATTCTTTCCGATCGACTGGGCGGCGTGAAGACCCTCATCATCAGCTCGCTGCTGCAGGCGTTTGCGCTGTCGCTTTACCTGCCGCTCAACGGGGTGTCGGCGCTGTTTGTGGTGAGCCTGATCTTCGGCCTGTCCCAGGGCGGGATCGTGCCGTCCTACGCGATTATTGTGCGCGAATACTTCCCTGCGCGGCAGGCGGGCACCGTGATTGGGTTCGTGATCTAGGGCCGGGGCCCATTAACACGATCTGTTAAGGCGGATCGGGTTCGACGATTTCCGAAGGGAGATCACCATGAACCAAGCGCATTTTTGGCTAAGCGAGGCGCAGTT
>CAKZYH010000041.1 GCA_937884725.1 uncultured Paracoccaceae bacterium | reverse complement strand
CCTCCTTCAACCGCGTCACGGTCGATTCCGACACATCAACATCCGACACCCTGCTTGCCTTCGCCACCGGCGCATCCGGTATGGCGCTGAGCCCCGCCGATGCCCCAGCCTTTACCGCAGCGTTCAACGACCTCCTCCACGAACTTGCGACTCTCGTGGTGAAGGACGGGGAGGGCTGCACCAAGTTCGTCACCGTCCGGGTGCGCGGCGCGGAGAGCGATGCGTCAGCCGACATCGTGGCCCGCGCCATCGCCGATTCCCCACTCGTCAAAACCGCCGTTGCGGGCGAGGACGCCAACTGGGGCCGCGTTGTGATGGCGGTTGGCAAAGCGGGCGAGCCGGCTGAACGCGACAAGCTCGCCATCTGGTTTGGCGATGTGCGCGTTGCCGTCGATGGTGCTCGCGATCCAGCCTACGACGAAGAGGTCGCCAGCGCCGTCATGCGCGAGAGCGAAATCACCGTCACCGTGGATCTGGGCATCGGATCCGGCGAGGGCGTCATCTACACCTGCGACCTCACCAAAGCCTACGTCGCCATCAACGGCGACTACCGCACCTGATGCGCCTGGTCTTGGTTGTGGCGGCCGCGCTGTTCGACGACACCGGCCGCGTCCTCATCACCCAGCGCCCCGAGGGCAAAGCCATGGCGGGGCTCTGGGAGTTTCCCGGAGGCAAGGTGGAGCCCGGCGAGCGTCCCGAGGACGCCCTGGTGCGCGAACTCAGCGAAGAGTTGTCGGTGGCTGTGGCGCCGGAAGATCTTGCGCCGTTCACGTTCGCAAGCCACGGATACGAGGACTTTCACCTCCTCATGCCGCTCTACATTTGCCGGACCTGGCAGGGGGAGCCGACGCGCTCAAGTGCAGTGGCGGCGCTGCGGTTCGTGTTGCCTGCCGATTTGCGCGCCGACGACATGCCGGCAGCGGATGGCCCGCTCGTCACGGCATTGCAGGCACTGTCATGACCCGCACTCAAGGCGTCGGGCCAGTTGGCGATCAAGGGCGTCAGCCCACCTTGCGCATCGTGAACGGCGCGCCGGCTGAGGGCGTGCACGTCAGCTCGCCCACAGCCGTAAACAGGCAGCGCGCGCTGCGCTGTTCGTTGGCGGCAATGGACGTCCAAGACAGGTTGTAGCCGTTGGACGTTGCTCTGTAGCGCCCGTCGGCGACCACAGTATCGCCTGTGCTCGTGAGGCGGGACTGGAAAGCGCCGTTATCGAACGTTGCCACAAACACGCCGTCGACCGACGCCCAGCTGCCGGTCACCGGGTCGCCGGCGCCCACGCAGCCAGCAAGCAGCGCGCCAGCCATAAGGGCTGCGCCGAACCGAACCTTGGCGATGCTCGTCATCGTTCACCTCCATAAGCTGAACCACAAGTTGGCCAGCCGATGATCTTATAGACAAGGGGCAGGGGTAGGGCGGACGGCTGGTTCGGTCCAAAAAGCACAGGGCATCGGCGTTGATGCCACAGCGCTACTAGAATTCATGCGTTTGCGAGCCCTGGACAGGCTTGTATGCGCTAAATGTGCAATGGCTCTCGTCCCGGTGCCTCAGCGCGTTATGACCATCGGTGTCGGCGAGTGCGCCGTTTGCTTCTTTTCGTGACCACAAGCCCCGGTTCGCATGACCCAACCCTTCGACACCCCAGGCTTTCGCCGCGCCCTCGGCCAGTTCCCCACCGGGGTCACGGTCATCACCTGCCGTGGGCCTGAGGGCGAGCCGTGGGGGATCACGGCCAACTCGTTCAGCTCCGTCTCGTTGGATCCGCCGCTCATCCTCTGGTCAGTCGACCGCAATGCCGGCAGTGCCGAGGCGTTCTGTGCCGCAACATCGTTCGCCGTCTGCGTTCTCGACAAAAGCCAGGTGGACATTGCGAACCGGTTCGCGATGCGCGGCGCGGAGAAGTTCGATGGGATCGAATTGCCCGACGGTTTAGACAGTGTACCGCTGATCCCTGGGGCCATCGCGACGTTTGAATGCCTGACGGAAGCGTTGGTGGATGGTGGCGATCACGTGGTGATCATAGGCAGGGTGAGGGCCTTCTCGGTCGCGCCAGGTGAACCGATGGTGTTCGCGCGAGGGGAGTTCAGCGCATTGGCGGAGCGCACTCCGGCGTAGCGTTCCCCTGTGTCCTTACGGGACCGAGCGGATCACGCCACACTGCGCAGCGTAAGGGCGGCAGCTGTTCCACAATGACATCGCCGGTGTTGAGCATCGCCGCGGGGCAGAACTGCGGTGCACAGTTGGTGTTGCAATTCCTCAGCGGCACGGCTACGAGGCCACCCTGCGCAGTCCAAGCGGCAACGTTTTCTGCGCGCCTGGCGCCGGTAGCTCAGCTGGATAGAGCACCAGACTACGAATCTGGGGGTCGGGGGTTCGAATCCTCCCCGGCGCGCCAAGAAAGCGAGTTTGTCAGCCTCGCCCCTTTCCGGCTGTAGCTCGCTTCCTCCTTTCATTGACCTCCATGCTGCGAGCTTTCGAACGGCATATCGCATTCGCGGACGTCGACTAGTTTCCTAGTGCTCTAGCGTCTGCGACCAGGATTACGGCTCAGCGTCGGCACCTGACTGTCAAACAGCGCAATGTTCACCCCGGATTGGCGTGGGCGCCTAGGGCCGGACAAGATCAGCCACAGGCTTACGACTTTGAAAGACGTCTCCACAAGTCGCATAGTGTGTGGAGCGCTTCGAGATCCTTTCAGCATCTTCGATGTGCTGTCGGACGTGAAGGTCGTTGGCCGTATACAATGTGTCTTCAAGATGAGCAACCGCATATTTCATCGCTGTATTTTGCGGAATTATTGACTGAATCAACCGCTGTTGCTGCCACTGGTGCGTCAAGGACTTTGTAGAATCGTTCAGCCCAATCCTGCTCTACATCCGACAGTCTTACATCAGAATTATATCGAAGACAAACATTTGCAACATTGATTTCAGACAGCTCAGACATCGCAGGCCCATTTTGTCCAGACGTGAGTTTGTATTATGTAGATGAGAACGTCGACTCCACTTGAGGTCTTGTATTTCAATGTGATCATATTATGATTAAGTCAAATACTCATTCTCACTTGTCATTGGAATAAAATAGACATAATTTATATTTTTTCAAATATATAAAATTAAATGAATCAGCAATGAAGTCATCGATGAGTCCGTTTTCGTGTTTGAATATTTTTTTGATACATAGATTGTGTCTTTAGAAAGACGTCGTTGATGCGAGTTTCATGTGAAAGTGAGACTGCAGAGTGGGCGCAGTTTTTATGATCGCATCGCGCCACGCTGGCGGCGGTGTCGCCTCATCTGCCGCGAAGTCAACCCAGTGCTAATCAGCTCGATGACCGGCGCGTTGTGTCGGGTATCTCACATGTCCTGAACAGTGGAAGCCGTTGCCAGTTGCCCATCCGTGCAGGACCAGCCGACGACGATCTACAATCCAATTGATCGATAGTATCGACGCTTCGTCTGGTTGAATGTTCCTGCGGCAACGGTCTCGGTTTGTGTGTTCAAGCAGTCTCCCAGCTTCGACAGGACCTATGTCGGAGCACCTCGCTCCACCCATAGCCGTAATCGGAGCGAGAAGGCTGAAAGCGCCTCTGGAAACACCGCCGAACCGGCATTCATCCAACTTTCGTCTGCCACTTGAGACAACATCACTCCTCAAGCGTTTGGGGTCAGCAAAATAGTTACACAAAATGTTATTGCTAGAAAATTTGTAACATGTTACTCCGCCATCAGCCCAACTTTGCTGGAGCCGACATGCCTGCCTTCGTGTTAGACGCAGTTCGAACGCCGATCGGTCGTTATGGCGGGGCCTTGTCGTCTGTTCGGACGGACGATTTGGCGGCTTTACCGATCGCCGAACTGGTTCATCGGAACCCTGGTATCGACTTTGACGGAGTTGATGATGTCATCTTCGGAGACGCCAATCAGGCCGGAGAAGACAATCGAAACGTGGCGCGGATGGCCGCTTTGCTTGCTGGCCTGTCAGAGGTAGTTCCGGGAACAACCGTCAACCGTCTTTGTGCATCGGGGATGGATGCGGTTGGCATGGCCGCTCGGGGGATCAAGGCAGGGGACTATCGCCTGGCGATCGCTGGCGGTGTGGAAAGCATGAGCCGGGCGCCGTTCGTCATGCCCAAAGCGGAGGCGGGCTTTTCCCGAGCCAACGCGGTGTATGACACAACCATTGGCTGGCGATTTATAAACGACAAAATGCAAGCTGCGTTTGGCATCGATTCAATGCCCGAAACCGCAGACAACGTCGCCGAAGAGTATCAGATCTCCCGGGCGGATCAGGATGCTTTCGCGGCTCGCTCGCAAGCGCGCTATGCCGATGCAGCAAATGCCGGCGTGTTTGCTGACGAACTGGTGAGCGTCACGGTCCCGCAGCCGAGGGGAGAGCCGATTGTTGTCTGTGCTGACGAACATCCCCGTCCCGGCACCGATGCACACAAGCTCGCTAAACTGAAGGGTGTGAACGGGCCGGAGAAGTCAGTGACCGCTGGCAATGCTTCGGGCGTGAACGATGGTGCGGCGGCGTTGCTGCTTGGCGACGAGGATGCAGCCAAGAACGCAGAGCCGCTAGCGCGCGTGGTTGGCATGGCGGCTGCGGGTGTCGCGCCGCGCGTTATGGGCATAGGGCCAGTGCCTGCGGTGCGTAAGGTGTTGGAACGTACTGGCCTCAGCCTAGACCAGATGGATGTCATCGAGCTGAACGAGGCGTTTGCCTCCCAAGGCCTTGCCGTACTCCGTGAACTTGGCCTGCCTGATGACGCACCCCATGTGAATCCCAATGGAGGCGCGATTGCGCTGGGCCATCCACTGGGCATGTCAGGCGCGCGGCTGGTGATGACCGCCGCCTACCAGTTAAAACGAACCGGTGGACGCTACGCGCTGTGCACCATGTGTGTGGGCGTTGGTCAGGGCACAGCGATAATCTTAGAACGGACTTGAGGGAGGATACCGGCCATGTACGCGCAGATGATCAAATCGGAAGCAACGCAGGAAGACACCGAAAAGCTCGCCGCCTTCCAGGCGCGTATTGATGCAGGCCAGAAAATCGAGCCGAAAGACTGGATGCCTGAGGGTTACCGTAAGACGTTAATCCGTCAGATTGGCCAGCACGCCCATTCCGAGATTGTGGGCCAGCTTCCAGAGGGCAATTGGATAACCCGCGCGCCCTCGCTCGAGCGTAAAGCGAACCTTCTTGCCAAGGTGCAAGATGAAGCGGGCCATGGGCTTTATCTCTACTGCGCTGCCGAGACGTTGGGGGTGAGCCGGGATGAATTGACCGAGATGCTTCTCGACGGCCGGATGAAGTATTCCTCGATCTTCAATTACCCGACGTTGACCTGGGCCGACATGGGCGCTGTCGGCTGGCTCGTGGATGGTGCGGCGATCATGAACCAGGTGCCGCTGCAGCGGACCTCTTATGGTCCTTACGCCCGAGCCATGGTGCGCATCTGCAAAGAGGAGAGCTTTCACCAACGCCAGGGCTACCACCTTCTCATGCACATGATGAAAGGGACTAAGGAACAAAGGCGCATGTGCCAGGATGCGATGAACCGCATGTGGTATCCGGCGCTGATGATGTTCGGCCCGTCCGACAAGGACAGCGTTCATTCCGAACAATCCATGCGCTGGAAGATCAAAATGAACACCAACGACGAACTGCGCCAAAAGTTCGTGGATGAGACGGTGCCGCAAGCCAAGTATTTAGGGCTCGAGATCCCAGATGAAAACCTCAGGTGGAATGACGAGCGCGGCCATTATGACTTTTCGGAGCCAGATTGGTCCGAGTTCTTTGACGTCATCAAAGGCAACGGCCCTTGCAATGTCGATCGTATCGCAGCCCGTCAAAAGGCGTGGGACGACGGTGCATGGGTGCGCGAAGCAATGCTGGCCCATGCGGACAAAAAGGCCGCGCGCCGCGCGGCAGGAGAACTCAAGAATGTCGCGTGAATGGCCCCTCTGGGAAGTCTTTATCCGCGGTCAGCACGGCATGAGCCATCGGCATGTCGGATCGCTACACGCGCCCGATTCGGAGCGGGCGATCAAGAATGCGCGCGACGTATACACGCGCCGAAATGAAGGCGTCAGCATCTGGGTGGTTGAAGCCAAGCACATCGCGGCGTCCAGTCCTTCCGAAAAAGGACCCATGTTCGAACCGTCCCGCGACAAGGTGTACCGGCACCCCACATTTTACGACATTCCCGATGAAGTGGGTAAAATGTGATGTCCAGCGACCCGCATCTTGTCGAATTCTTTCTGCGTCAGGGCGATAACGCGCTGGTGCTGGGACATCGTCTGTCGGAATGGTGCGGCATGGGACCCGCTCTCGAAGAAGACATCGCGCTGACCAACACTGCACTTGACCTTATCGGGCAGTCCAAGCTTTGGCTCGCCCATGCGGCCGAGATTGAGGGGGCCGATCGTAGCGCCGACGACTTGGCGTTCCTCCGGGACGCTTATGATTTTCGCAATGTGCTGCTGCTCGAAGTCCCGAACGCCGACTATGGCCGCACAATGCTGCGCGAGTTTTTCTTTGATGCGTTTCAACTACCATGGCTGAAGGCGCTGACAGATAGCACGGACGACCGTGTCGCCGAGGTTGCCGCGAAGTCTGCCAAGGAAGCGGCTTATCACTTGGAGCGCTCCGCTGAGACGGTCATTGCCCTGGGCGACGGCACGGATGAAAGCCACGCTAAGATGATGGCCGCGCTCGACTATCTCTGGCCCTATGTCGGTGAGATGATGGTCGATGACGACGTTGACCATGCAATGGCCGAGGCAGGTGTTGCGCCGCTACCATCCGCCATGCGCCCCGCTTGGGACGACACGGTCAATGCCACGTTTCGAGAGGCGCAGTTGCCGCGACCCGACACCAAATTTGCCCATGCGGGCGGGCGCAACGGTTTTCGTCATACCGAGCATTTGGGGCATATGCTGGCGCAAATGCAGGTGCTGCAACGCTCGCATCCGGGCGCCACATGGTAGAAGCAGTCTCCATATCCGAAGCCCAGGTCTGGAACTGGCTTGAGGACGTGCCGGACCCGGAAATCCCGGTCATATCCGTGGTAGATCTGGGCGTAATTCGCAATGTCGATGTCCGCGGCGACGACGTCACCGTCACCATTACCCCGACCTATTCGGGTTGCCCGGCGATGTCGATGATCTCTCTCGACATCGAGCTGGCGCTAGCCAGAAAGGGGGTAAACAAGGTTGCGCTCAAAACCCAGCTTGCCCCCGCTTGGACGACCGATTGGATGTCGTCGAAGGGGCGCGCGCGGCTTGAGGATTACGGCATCGCCCCGCCGCAGCCGGCGGGCGGGCCAAAGCGTTGCCCCCATTGCAAAAGCGCCAATGTCCAGCGCGTGAGCCAGTTCGGCTCCACCGCCTGCAAGGCCCAATGGCGATGCAATGACTGTCTGGAACCATTCGACTACTTTAAATGCTTGTGAGGCGCGATGGCCCAGTTTCATCAACTGCGAGTGACTGATGTGGAAAAGACAATCCGAGACGCGGTTGTCGTATCCCTTCAGCCTGTGAACGGCGCCGACTTCTCTTTCACCCAAGGTCAATACCTAACCTTCAGGCGTGAGTTTGATGGCCAGGAGATCCGACGTTCCTATTCCATCTGCGCGGGCCAGGATGATGGAAAGCTCCAAGTTGGGATCAAGAAAGTGTCCGGTGGTGCTTTCTCCACTTGGGCCAATACTGATCTTGCTGTCGGCGACATCGTTGAAGCAATGCCGCCTGCGGGCAACTTCTTTGCCGGATCGCATGTCGCCGCGCCACACTACCTCGCCTTTGCGGGTGGATCAGGCATCACACCGATACTGTCGATCTTGCGCACCGGTTTGGTCAATGAACCAACTGCGCGGTTCACGCTGGTCTATGCCAACCGCAACCCGAACACCATCATGTTCCGAGAAGAGCTGGACGACCTGAAGAACGAGCATCTAGGCCGCCTCAACGTGATCCACGTCCTCGAAGACGAAAGCCAAGAGATTGATCTCTTCCGTGGTCGTGTCGACGCTGAAAAGTGCGCAGCCCTATTCAATATTTGGATCGACATCTCAGCGATCGACATGGCCTATATTAGTGGGCCGGAGCCAATGATGCTGGCGAGCTCTGAAGCGCTCGAAACCCATGGGCTGAACAAAGAGCAGATCCGGTTTGAGCTTTTTGCCAGCTCGCAGCCCGGTCGTGTGCCGAAACGGGTCGCAGATGCTGCCGACATGGAAGCCGGTATTGAGGGGCGCGTGACCGTTGGCGGCGAAACTCGCAGCCTCACAATCGCCGATCGGACCAGTCTCCTCGATGCAGCGTTGAAGAATAGCCTTGATGCACCCTACGCCTGCAAGGCTGGCGTATGCTCGACATGTAAATGCAAGGTGCTGGAGGGCGACGTAGAGATGGTCGCTAACCATGCGCTTGAGGATTATGAGGTCGAGGCTGGTTTTGTGCTCGCATGCCAAGCCTATCCAGTATCGGCCAAGAAAATAGTCTGGGATTTCGACGAGACCGGTCACTGATATATTTTATAGACAAAGATAAACAGAAACTGCCAAGATTATTTACCAGCGACCGCGCTTCACAGCTGGCGGATATTAATCAATAATACTTCATACTCTATAAATTGAGATCGTTCTTTTTGTATTCACATTAGGGCATGGCTCGATGTGTGAGTGTTATCCGAAGCCCCAGAGTCCCATGGGCACCAAAAGAGTAAAGAACGGGAACGCAATCAAGATTATCAGTCGTACGATGTCTGCCGCCCAGAACGGTGTGACGCCTTTGAAGATCGTACCTGTAGAGACATCGGTGACAACAGACCGCAATACAAAGACATTGAGCCCGATCGGCGGTGTAATCAGTGAGATCTCGGTGACCACAACGACGATGATGCCGAACCAGATGAGTGCCAATTCGCCGCTAACATCACCTTCGAAGAACCCCAGTGAAGCGATGAGTGGCGCAAATACGGGTACGGTTAGGGTAATCATCGACAGGCTCTCAAAGACTGCGCCGAGCAACAGGTAGATGACTACGATGATCGCTAGAATAGTGAAGGGCTCGAAGCCGCCCCCCTGGACCAGCGCTAGCAAATCATCCGGTAACCCTGCCCGCGTGATCAGCCGGTTGAAGATGTCCGCGCCGATGAGAAGCACGAAAAGGCCAACCGACGTCTTGACCGTTTGCGACAGCGCATCGAATAAGCCCGCGAACGAGAATCGCCCGATCAAGACCGAGATAACCAGGGCACCAAACGCACCGACCCCGGCGGCTTCGTCAGCTGTAAAGACCTGGCCGTAGATACCGCCGATGATGATTGCGAACAGGACCATAATCGGGATCACGCGTAGAACGCTGGCCTTTATCTCCGAGCCGCTCATGGCGTCGCCGGCTGGTCCGGCTTCGGGTTTTCGCCAGACGACAAATGCAACGGCGCAGAGGTAGAGCAGAATTCCGAGGAGACCGGGTAGGATGCCCGCAAGAAAAAGCTTGCCGATGGATTGGCTGGTCAAGAAACCGTAGATGATCAGAATAATACTAGGCGGAATGAGAATCCCTAGAGTTCCACCTGCGGCCACTGAGGCAGTTGATAGACTGTCGTGGTAGCCGAACTTGCGCATCGAGGGCAAAGCCACCTTCGACATCGTCGCTGCCGTTGCGAGGGATGAGCCGGACACCGCAGAAAAACCGCCGCAAGCCAGAATGGTGGACATGGCAAGGCCACCAGGCAAGCGCCCCACGATGGCATACGCCGCGCGGTACAAATCATGGGCCATACCGCTGTTCGCGATGATCATGCCCATCAAGATAAATAGCGGTATAACAGACAGCGCGTCGTTCTGTGTGACGTCCAAAACCGAATCGGCGGCCGGGCCAAGCCCTGCCGACCAACGCCAGTCGCGCAGGATGACAAAGCCAACGGCACCAACCACACCCATTGCTATCCCGATTGGGACCCGCAGCAAGACTAACGCGATAACGATAGCGAATGCGATAAGGGCGACGGTCATAGTGTCTTGCTATCCTCGCGCCTGCTGACCAGCCAAACTGCGCGCACGGCCAAAAGAATACTTGTCACAAAAACGACCGCCGAAATCATAGCGATCAGCGGATACTTCGGCAGAAATAAAAGTTCGCTCGTGAGGCCACGGCTCGCCGCTTTCTCAGCGCGCTCAAACAGCCAGAACGCTACAGACAGCAAAGCGACAGACGTCAGAACCTCAATCAGACGGTCGCGCCAAAACGCAGTCGCTTTTGTAAACACGCCATCGAAAAGGTCCACCGCGATCTGTTCGCCACGCAGCGTCACCACGGGAAAGGCCAAGAAGATTGAGCAGGCTAACAGAATCTGGGCCATGTCCTGACGTCCAAAAATGGGGGAATTGAACATGTAACGCCCAATCACCTCCGCCACGGTCAGTAGCATCAGAGCCGTTAGGCACAGGGCACTCAGAACGAGAAGAAGGCGCGCAAGCCATTGACCTGCGCGCACCACCCAGCTGGGCATCAGTTGCTGTACTCAGCCATGGTATCCTTGATCAATGCCAAGGCCGCTTCTGCATCGACGCCTTTCGCAGCGACTTCTTCAAGAACTGAAGTCTGAATCGCTGGCACCAACTCAGTAAATTTTGCTGCTGCGTCGCCTTCGAGCTCGATAACTTTGCCCGTCTCACGCTGAGCGTTGAGACCTCGTTCGTTGCCTGCATCCCAGGCGGATCCGGCAAAAGCAGAGAAGTCTTCACCCAATACTGATTTGATCGCAGCGGCGTCTTCTTCACCAACGGAATCGAGGAATTCTTCGCTCATCACAATCGAGAAAGAGCCACGATAAAAGCCGCCCGGCACTTGGTATGTGTAAGGCAGCACCTCAGTTAAACGCAGGATGGCAATAGTGTCGCCCGGGAAAAAGGTGCCATCTGCAACGCCATTAGACACAGTCTCATAAACCTTCGGCGCCGAGACCTGAACGCCCACCATATCAAGGCCCGCTAGAACGTCGCCCATCACGCCGCCGCCGGAGCGAATTTTGAGGCCCTCCACATCATCTAAAGACCCGATTTCGCTCGATAGATGCAGCGCACCGGGGGCGTGGACCATCATAGCGACAGGCACAACGCCGTCATGTTCGTTGGCGGCCCCAAGAAACTTCTCATGGGCGCGCCAGTGGGCGGCGGAAGCGGCCGCAGAATCACCGTCCAGGCCGGGGATCTCGATCAGCTTGGTGGTGACAAAGCGCCCAGGGTTGTAACCGTGGAAAATCCAACCAGCGTCTGCACCGCCGTCTTCGACCAGATCGGCCTGCGACGGTGGTGAGGCCAACTGGTACTCGACTTTCCCCGTGACGCGCCCGTCAGTGGCTGCTTCGATCCGCGAGACAAATTCAGGCCAAATCGTATCATTCATCACATGACTGGGCGGCAGCCAGGACGAGATAACCATGGTCTTCTCGGCATAAGCGGTGGTCCCGCTGAGAAGTGTAGCGAGTGTTGCTGCAAGTATCGTGGATTTGAGGTTCATTTTTTTTCCTCCCTTTCAACGGGCGATATTGCCCTTGGTTGATCGAAATTTATTCGGCCGGAACGCATGACACGGCCGATTCATCTTGCTTGATCCCCGTGAGTGTAAGCTCGGCGACCGTTTCAGCGTAAGCGAGCCGCTGTGCTTTAGTGGCGCTCGGGTTCCACATATAAAACCAGTTGAGCATGCCAAAGACAGACATCGTCACATGGCGGCACTTATACTTATCCTTCCCCAGTGTTTCGGGTGCGCTGGCTTGCAGTACGGTGGACACGCGCAAAACAAGATCCCGTTGATATTCGCGAAGGATCTGCTGCAATTCCGGTCGAAGCAGCGGGATACCTTCGGTCTGAATCTTGTGTTCATTGTCCATACCTTCATAGGCCAGCAGGAACTCACGGGTGAGCGTGTGAAGTTGTTCTTCGGGGCTTTGCGCGTCGAGATCAAGGTTACAAATCAAGTTCCGCAGATCGCTGAGATATGTGTCGAGTATATCGAAGACGAGGTCGTTCTTACTATCGTAATAGTGATATATGTTTGCCTTCGAGATACCGCAGGCTTTGGCCACGTCGTTCATCGATGCGCCAACAATTCCGGCGTTCGCGAAGACGTCTGCGGCTGTCGTCAGAATGGTGCGACGCTTGTCGTCGTGGTCTTTTGCGCGAGTTCTAGCCAAACTCTTACCCCTTTGGCCGATTGTCGATGACGCGACGGGCCTTGCCCTGGCTGCGTTCGATCGAGCCAGGCGCGCCGACAAAAACTTGCGTTGTCACGCCGACAATATCTTTGATCTTAGTTGTCAGCGTCTTGCAGGACGCGGCAATGGCATCGTCACTGGCGGCCTCAGGTGTCGCTTCAACCCTGACTGCCATTGCGTCCATTCTGTCTTTGCGGGTGAGTTCTATCTGAAAATGAGGGGCAAGGTCCGCAACCGCCAATACCTGCTCTTCGATCTGTGTTGGAAAGATGTTGACGCCCCTGAGGATGATCATGTCGTCGGACCGACCAGTGATTTTCTCCATCCGCCGCATGGTCCGCGCGGTGCCCGGCAAGAGGCGTGTGAGATCGCGCGTGCGATAGCGGATCATCGGCAAGCCTTCCTTGGTCAACGTCGTGAAAACGAGTTCGCCAAGCTCGCCATCGGGCAGGACCTCACCCGTTTCTGGATCAATGATCTCGGGGTAAAAATGATCTTCCCAAATATGCAGGCCGTCTTTCGTCTCGACACACTCATTGGCAACGCCCGGACCCATGATCTCGGAAAGTCCATAAATATCGACCGCGTGCATGTCGAAAGCTGCTTCGACTTCATCACGCATCGCATTGGTCCATGGTTCGGCGCCAAATATCCCGACTTCTAGTGAGGTTTCCCGAGGATCAATTCCGGACTTTCTATATTGTTCTAGAATGTTGAGCATGTAGGACGGGGTGACCATGATCGTCTTGGGTTTGAAATCCTGGATCAGGGTTACTTGCCGCTCGGTCATGCCGCCAGACACAGGGATCACAGTACAGCCAAGTCTCTCGGCCCCGTAGTGCGCCCCAAGCCCACCGGTGAACAAACCATAGCCATAGGCCACATGAACCATGTCGCCGGGTCGCGTGCCGCTGGCCCGCATGGAACGGGCGCCCAAGTCAGCCCACATATCGATATCGCCACGGGTGTAGCCCACAACGGTAGGCTTGCCTGTGGTGCCAGAAGAGGCGTGCACTCGCACGATTTGATGGCGCGGGACGGCGAAAAGCCCGAACGGATAGTTATCGCGTAGATCGGTCTTTTGGGTGAAGGGAAACTTCGCAAGATCGGGAAGGGTCTGCAGATCGTCTGGATGCACGCCAGCCTTGTCGAAGCGTTGGCGATACATGGGCACGTTGTCATAGGCGTGCCGGAGCGACCATTGAAGCCGGTCAAGCTGAAGCGCTCGAATTTCGTCGATGGACGCGATTTCAATCGGGTCGAGGATGTCTCTTTCCGGTGTCAGGTCTTTCATGTCATTCCTCGAAAAGCGTACCCGGGACGGCGCGCGAGCACCCTCGGAATTCCGCTATTACTTTGCCGGTGTCAGTCTTGACAGTGACATCATAGATACCGCTTCGTCCGCTCAGGCTCACTTCGCGTGCCACTGCGATCAAACGGTCGCCAAGGTTTCCCGGCGCGATGAAGGTGATTGTATTGTGTTGCGCAACGGTGGACTGGTTGCGGCTGTTACACGCAAATGCAAAAGCACTATCGGCCAAGGAAAAAATAACTCCGCCGTGGCAGATCGCGTGTCCATTCGTATGGTGAGCTTCTACGGTGATCGATAGCGTAGCCGTTCCTTCATCAACACTGTCAAGCGACATGCCGAACCACGCACTGGCGCGATCGCCGCTCCACATCGCCGCAGCGGACGCTTCTGCACGTTGTTTTGGCGTGAACGTCATAGACCTTGGAACTCTGGCTTTTGCTTGAGCAGAAAAGCCTTGACGCCGTGAGGATAGTCGCGCGTGCGCCCGCTCTCCTTCTGATATCGCGCCTCGAGGTCCAACTGGTCGTCGAGTGTGTTTGTTGCCGCCGCTTGAATTGCTTTCTTGGTGTAGGTGAGGCCAATCGTCGGGCCGACCGATAACCTGGCGGCCAAATTCCGCGCCTCCGTCATCAGATCATCGGCTGGAAGTGCTTTCCAGATCATGCCCCAATCCGCTGCTTGCTTCGCAGTAACCGGACTGCCCGTCATGGCCATAGCCTTGGCGCGGGCGGGGCCTAGCAGGTATGTCAGATGCCAGCTTCCGCCCGCATCAGGAACCAGGCCCACGTGGGCAAAAGACTGGATAAACTTGGCGCTGTCTGCAGCCAGAACGATGTCGCAAGCGATCGCAAGGTTTGCGCCGGCACCGGCAGCAACGCCGTTCACAGCACAGATGACAGGCATCCCGGCATCGCGGATCAACCGCACGAGCGGATTGTAGAAAGTCGTCAGCGTCACACCCAGGTCTGGCGGAACGTCCATCTGCGAGGGATCGCGGTCTTCCAAATCCTGGCCCGCGCAAAACCCGCGTCCGGCACCTGTGAGCAGGATCGCACGCTTCCCGCCGGCAATCGCACCCTCCAGGCGTGCCCGCAGTTCAAAATGCATTTGGTCGTTGAAGCTGTTCAGCCTGGCTGGCCGGTTCAGGGTAATCTCCACCCACCGCCCGTGATCTTGGCTCAAGATCGTGTCCGACAAAATGCTCTCCCTTGAAATCCAGCTCTTATTGTTTTACCCACTAAAACATAAACCGACCGGTTGGTCAATTTTAATCGAAGAGCCTCTCCCGCATGTCAAAACCGGTGCACGTCGAAATCGATGCTGGGTTGGCTTGGGTCACCATCGACAACGCGCCTGTAAACGCAACGTCAGCGGCGGTGAGCGCCGGGTTTCTTGAGGCTTTAGACAAGGTTCAGGGCTCCGACCTGGCCGTACTGAGGTCTGCAGGTCGAACCTTCGTTGCGGGCGGAGACATGACCGAGTCTGACGCAGCGCCCGCGGAGCCACACCTGCCAGCTGTCGAGAACGCCATAGAGCAGAGCGAAACGTCGTTTCTAGCCATCCTGCACGGAAAGGTGCTGGGTGGGGGCTTCGAGATTGCCTTGGCCTCAGCATATCGCATTGCCAAGCCTGACACCTGGTTTGGGCTGCCCGAAGTGAACGTGGGTCTGATCCCCGGCGCGAGCGAGCGGGGTGGGCCAATGCACTGGGCCGACGCGCAAGGCAAGAGTAAACCGCGCCAAGCACTTGTGCAGATAGAACAGGCGGGACCCAATTCTTCGATCCGAGAATGCCGTTACCAAGACGCTTTAGAAAAGGCGACATCATGACAATCCACAATGTAATGAGTTTTGCCGCAGGGCAGTGGATCAGCGCCGATGATTGTGCCCGCGACATCCGCTCTGCCGTAACGGGCGAAGTCATCGCGCGCGCCGGAACCAGCGCTTTGGACACGGGCGGCATGCTCGAGTTCGCTCGCGCAAAAGGTGGGCCTGTGCTCCGGGCCATGACATTCCACCAGCGCGCCAGTATGCTCAAGAAGCTTGCTGCGGTGCTAGATCAGCACAAGCAAAAACTCTACGACATCTCATTCGCCACTGGTGCTACGCAAAAGGATCACCTGATCGACATCGATGGTGGCATCGGCACGCTGTTCGTCTTTGCCTCCAAAGGGCGGCGAGAGATGCCCGATGCTCAGATCTACCTCGATGGTAATATTGAACAACTGTCCCGAAACGGTACGTTTTTGGGCCAGCACATTTGCACCCCCTTGCAAGGGGTGGCTGTGCACATCAACGCCTTCAATTTCCCGGTATGGGGCATGCTGGAAAAGCTTGCACCGACACTCCTTGCTGGCGTCCCCGCCATCGTCAAACCGGCCACCGCAAGTTGCTATGTCACTGAGCTAGCCGTGCGAATAATGCTCGAAGCCGATATCTTGCCGGAAGGCGCTTTGCAGCTTGTCTCAGGTGGCTTGGACGATCTACTCAACCGCCTGACCCATCAAGATATGGTCAGTTTCACGGGTTCGGCAGAAACCGCCCTTAAGTTGCGTGCAGCACCGAATATACTTGAAAATTCTATTCGCTTCATCGCCGAACAGGACAGCCTTAACGCCTCAGTCCTGGGGCCAGATGCAAAACCCGGAACACCGGAATTCGACCTTTTTGTCAAAGAAGTCAGTCGCGAGATGACTGTCAAGGCGGGTCAGAAGTGTACCGCTATCCGCCGTATAGTTGTGCCTGAACCGTTAGTGGAGCCCGCAATCGAAGCCCTACGTACCGCGCTCGCCAAGGTGACCATAGGTGATCCATCAAATGAGGCGACCCGGATGGGCGCGCTTGTCTCCAGCGAGCAAAAAGCCGACGTGCTGGAGAAGGCGAGTATTATCGGGCGAGATGCAGAGCGGGTTATTGGCGACCCCCAAAACTTCTCTATTATTGGAGCTGATGCCGAGGCGGGCGCGTTCGTTCCGCCCATGCTCTTTTACTGTGCCGATCCGGATCAAGCGGAACATGTGCACACAGTCGAGGCCTTTGGCCCTGTTTCAACAATCATGCCTTACCGTGATGTGACGCATGCAATCGAGCTTGTGAACAAAGGTCAGGGCAGCCTCGTCGCGTCTATCATTACCCACGACACGAGGGTCGCTCGCGAAATTGCACTTGAGGCCGGCGCCTTCCACGGACGGCTTTACTTCAACAATCGCGACTCCATGAAGGAAAGCACAGGGCATGGTTCTCCGGTGCCCCATATGGTCCATGGAGGACCCGGTCGTGCCGGTGGTGGCGAAGAACTGGGTGGGGTGCGCGGGGTGATGCATTACATGCAACGCACCGCCATTCAGGGTAGCCCAGACATTTTGACGGCTATTACAGAGAAATGGGTGCCTGGTGCGATCGAAATTACGGAGGACGATCACCCGTTCACCCGCACGTTTCAACGGTTGTCGCTTGGTGAAACATTCAAGACGCCCGCACGACAAATATCGCTCGAAGACATTGAACATTTTGCAGAGTTCACCGGCGACACGTTCTATGCTCATATGGATGAAGCCGCCGCTAAACGAAACCCATTCTTTCCCGGTCGTGTCGCCCACGGATATCTCGTACTCAGTTTCGCTGCAGGTCTTTTTGTGCACCCGGATGAGGGGCCAGTGCTCGCCAATACTGGCCTCGACAACTTGCGTTTCATGAAGCCTGTGACCGCAGGAGATAGCATTACGGTTAGGCTGTCCGTGCAGCACAAGACACCGCGCAATGCAGACTACGGCGAGGTGCGCTGGCATGTGGCGGTGACAAATCAGGACAACGAGTTGGTTGCGGAATACGAACTGCTGACGATGAATGCCTATGGAAACGTGGGGCTATAGGGATAGCCTTTGTCAGCTGCCGTATGTTACGCGATTTGCCGACCTCGTAACATGTTGGAATCCCTTTGCAGGCTCGCGACCCGATCATCTCGCAACTCGTTGCTTTGGATACACTGAAAACATGGTCTGTCATCGTGACGCTGTTTGGCGATTTAGATGGAGAAGAGCTGTCGGGCACACAAATCCGGACTTTGCTCTGCCATATTGGTATTAAGCCGGAAGCCATTCGCGTGGCTCTGCATCGTCTCAAATCAGACGGATGGATTACCTCCAGGAGACACGGGCGCGAGGCGGTCTACCGGATGTCCGATGCTGCGCGAGCCGAGACCGATGCAGTCGCTTCGGACATCTATCAAAGACGCCGAAACCGATCCGGGAGTTGGCACATTCAACTTTTCCGAGAAGCTCCAAGCCATCACGGTATATTTTTGATCAACAAGAACCTCGCCATTGTTCCAGGCGAACCAGAACCTTTGGATAAAGAGGCTCTGTGTCTCACCCCCCTAACCTCAGTCATCCCACCGTGGATCGAAGAGACCCTGGTGTCGGGCATGCTGATCCAGCTTGCCGATAAGCTACACTCTATTGTGGTATGCTATTCGACGCCAAATAATGCGCTCGATACGATTGCGTTTAGGCTGTTGGCCTTGCACCACTGGCGCAGGATTGCACTGCGTCCCGGAAGCCGAGCGCACGCAAGTCTTGTTCCTGACGGGCCGATCGCGCAATGCCACGGAGCGGTAGTCAAATTCCTCGCCGCGACAAGTAGGATCTCGGCTCAATTCTGAGGCTAGTCACGCCCTCATGACGGGCATGCTCTCCGTGCGGCACAATCTTGTTCTTCGGATTGATCAAAAATCGCCCTGCACGAACGAAAGCTTTGTCGAAATTGCATTGGCATGTGGTTCCTCATCTTTCGGAGCGTGCAGCACGAATTTTGATCAACGCAGAGTAAACCAGCTATGAGGGCGTTATCCGGATCTCTGCACGGTGTGCTGTGACCTCCGCCATTCATTCGGCTGAAAGTGGAGCCTGACGGTGAAACTGACCCTTGCGCACCCAATGAGCAAAGGGCGATCGGTAAACCTTCGATCGCCGTAGGAGGGCCCGCCATGCGAATTTTGGTCGGAACGGCAGCGCTGGTCTGGTTGATGACCGTCGCCCGGACCGTGCTCTTGCCGCTCGTCGTGGCGGTGCTCGTCTGGTTCGTCCTGTCCGCCGTCTCGAAGAAAATCGTGTCGCTGGCCCCCTCCGCCGTGCGGCGCGGCAAAACGGCGGCCCGCATCGTCAGCGTCACAGGGGTGTTGTTGCTGATGGTTCTCGTCGGTGTCGTGGTGCGGGACAACGTCTCGACGCTGGTCGCCAACATGGACCTATACAGGACCAACCTCGACGCGATCGTGGCATCCTTGAGCGTGCAGGCGTCGCCGTTCAGGCAATTGGATTTCGAGGCGATGGTGGCACAGCTCGACTTGCGGGCCTTGGCGCTGAAGCTCGCCGGATCGGGCGCGGCCTACCTCGCGTCCCTCTTTACGGTTCTGATCTACCTTATCTTCGTGTTCACCGAGGCGGACGCGTTTGCAGCCAAACTGCGGGGGTTATCCCAATCGCCGGAACAGCACGTGCGACTGCAACGGTCCGTGTCCCGCATTAAGGCGTCCATCGACGACTTCTTCTCGGGCACCGTCACCATCGGCCTGGTGCAGGCCGTCCCCACATTCGTGATCCTTTGGTTGGTGGGCGTCGATGCGCCGGTGTTGTGGGCCGTGCTGATCTTCCTTTTCAGCTTCATTCCGACCATCGGGACGATTTTTGGCATAGTCTTTCCGGTGGTGATGACGGCGCTTCAGTTCGCCGCCTGGGAGCCGACGGTGATCGTGCTCGCCACCTTGGGAACCATCCAGATCGCGAGCACGAACCTACTCCTGCCGCGGTTGATGAGCCGGTCGCTCAACCTCAGCCCGCTGGTGGTGATGTTTGCCGTGTTCGCAGGCGCTGCAATCTGGGGCATCGTCGGCGCGCTGGTCGCGGTCCCAGCGCTCACGATGGCGCTCATCGTGTGCATGGAAAACCCAAAGCTGCGTTGGGTGGCAGTGCTGTTGTCGGCCAACGGCGATGTTGGCCACGCGCGGGTCGACGAGGCAGAAGGGGCGCTACCGCGCGATACTGAAGAGCGGCGCTAGGTCGCCACCCGGCAAGTCGAAGCGTTCATAGATCATCCCGCCCCGGCGCTGGACGTCCTCACGGCAATGCCCCGACCGGCCGCAGCGGGCGCCGGCAATGCGGCGTGGGCCATCGCAGTCTCCGCGATCAGTGCGGCAACCCGCTCAGACGGCGGCGCGCTGCGTCGGGTCCTGAGATCCACATGGACGAGCAGGGTCTCAATCGTCGCGGCGGTCTCCCCATCAGGGCCGTTCAGGCGATGAAAGAGGTGCAGCGTCTTGCCTTTCCCGGACAGGAGCTGGGTCGTGATGGTGATCAACTCGCCAACCCGCAGCTCGGCAAGGTACTGAACGTGGCTCTCTAGCGTGAAGTAGCTGCCGCCCTGAGCAATATACGCCTCGTCGCACCCGATGAGCGCCATAAACCTGTCGCTGGCTTCTGACGCGGCTCCCAAATAGGCAGCCTCGTTCATGTGCCCATTGTAGTCGGCCCAAGTCTGCGGGATTTGCCGGCGCACGGTCACCGGGGGCGTCGCCGGCGAAGGTTCTGGGAACGTCGCCTCGTGGGTCGCGATCACCTTGCCGGCACCGCTATTCGATCGCCTCAAGGCGCGTAAAATCGCGACAAGGTTGTCGTCACGTTGGCGTTCCAGCGCACGGATCGAAAGGTGGCCGGACTGCGCGTCAGATTGCTCGGAAATCAACCCGACGAGCGCGTCATCAAGCTCCGGCACGTCCGTCAGCCGCGTCCACGGCCACTTCAGCGCCGGGCCGAACTGGGCCAGGAAATGGCGCATTCCCGCCTCACCCCCGGCGATCCGGTAGGTCTCGAACAGGCCCATCTGCGCCCAGCGAAGGCCAAACCCCATGCGGATCGCTTCGTCCAGCTCCTCCGTGGTGCAGATGCCGTCGCGGACCAGCCAAAGCGCTTCGCGCCACACCGCCTCCAGCAGCCGGTCGGCCACGTGCGCGTCGATCTCCTTGCGCACGATAAGGGGGAACATGCCGACCGAGCGCAGATGCTCTGCCGCCCGCGCGCAGGTCGGCCCGTCCCCGACCAGCTCCACCAGCGGTAGCAAATAGACCGGGTTGAACGGATGCGCAGCGATCACGCGGGCGCCCTCAGAGGCGAGCGCGGATGGGGTGAAGCCCGATGTGGATGAGGCGATGACGGCATCGGCCGGCGCCAGGCGCGATAGATCCCGGTGGATCGCGTGCTTGACCGCAAGCTGTTCTGGCCCGCTTTCCTGCACCCAGGACGCACCGCTCAAAGCCTCGCCAAGGTCGGTGTGGAAGGAGAGCGTACCCTCCGGCGGTAACGACTTGTTGTAGAGGGCGGGAAGCGCGCGCCGCGCGTTGTCCAGCACCTCCGCCGTCTTGCGCTGTGCATCGGGATCAGGGTCGAACACGGCCACGTCCCACCCGTTCAACAAAAAGCGCGCCGCCCAGCCGCTCCCGATGACGCCGCTGCCGACGATGGCGGCCTTGCCGCTCACGCCGCGCGCCTTGCCGGAGCGGGCGGGCGCTTGGTGAGACCGAGGCGCGTGCGCACTTCGTCGGGGCCGGCGACAGTCGCGCCAAGGTTTTCGATCACGCTGACGGCGCGTTCCACCAGCTGCGCGTTGGTCGCCAGAACGCCCTTCTCCAGAAAAAGGTTGTCCTCCAGCCCAACTCGTACGTTGCCTCCGGCGAGCACCGACACCGCGACGTAAGGCATCTGGTCACGGCCCAACGAAAACGCCGACCAGGCCCAATCGTCCGGCACAGCATTCACCATCGCCAAAAACGTGTTGAGGTCGTTAGGAGCGCCCCAGGGCACGCCCATGCACAGCTGAACCAGGGCAGGTGCCTTGAGCGTCTTTTCCCCCACCAGCGTCTTCGCGAACCACAGGTGTCCGGTGTCGAACGCTTCGATCTCAGGCTTGATGCCGAGTTCCGTCATTGCCGAGCCCATGGCGCGCAGCATCCCGGGCGTGTTGGTCATGACATAATCGGCTTCGGCAAAATTCATTGTGCCGCAGTCGAGCGTTGCGATCTCCGGCAGGCATTCGGCCAGATGCGCCACCCGCTCAGACGCGCCAATCATGTCGGTGGCCGACACGTTCAGCGGCAGCGGCGCTTCAGCCGAGCCGAACACCATGTCGCCGCCCATCCCGGCCGTGAGGTTGAGAACAACGTCGACCTCCGCATCGCGGATCCGCTCGGTCACTTCGCGGTAGTATTCGCGCCGGCGCGACGGGGCGCCGGTGTCGGGGTCGCGCACATGGCAGTGCACGATCGCAGCCCCTGCCTTTGCGGCATCTATGGCGCTTGCGGCAATCTCGGCCGGCGAGCGCGGAACGTGGGGCGAGCGATCCTGCGTCCCGCCTGACCCCGTCACGGCGCACGTGATGAAAACGTTGCGGTTCATGGCAAGGGGCATCGGCTATCCTCGTTGGCGGGGTGGGTGGCGGTGCACCGTCATTGTCCGCGCCACACGGGCGCACGCTTCTCGGCGAATGCGCGCGCGCCTTCCTTCTGGTCGTCGGAGCGATATAGTGTCTCAACGGTCTGAAACTGGCTTTTCGTGATGCGGTTCATCGCGTCTTGGAACTTCATGTCCTCCGCCTCGCGCACGATCTCTTTGATCGCCGCATAAACAAGCGGCGGCCCGCTCGCGAGCACGTCCGCCAGCGCCTGCGCTTCGTCGGCCAGCGCATCAGCCGGCACGATGCGGTTAATGAGGCCCCAGCGCGCGGCCTCTTCCGCCTCGAGCCACCGCCCCGTGAGCAGCATCTCCATGGCAATGTGATAGGGAATGCGCTTGGGCAGCTTGATGGACGCCGCGTCCGCCACCGTCCCTGACTGGATCTCTGGCATCGCAAAGCGGGCATGGTCCGCCGCCAGAATGATGTCGGCCGACAGCGCCAGCTCCAGGCCCCCGCCGCAGCAAATGCCGTTCACCGCCGCAATCACGGGCTTGTTGAGCGCAAAGAGTTCTTGCAGCCCGCCAAAGCCGCCGACCCCATAGTCGCCGTCAACGGCATCACCGGACGCGGCGGCCTTCAAGTCCCAGCCGGGGCAGAAAAATTTTTTCCCCGCGCCGGTGATGACGGCGACGCGCAGCTCCGGGTCGTCGCGGAAATCAAGAAACACATCGCCCATCATGCGGCTTGTGGCGAGGTCGATGGCGTTGGCTTTCGGCCGGTCGAGCGTCACCGTCAGCACATGGCCGCGGCGCTCGGTCCTGAGGGGTTTTTCGGTCATGGTCCTCTCAAGCTCTAATCAGCGCATCCACAGCAACGGCGCTTTGGGGGCCGCACAGAAGCGGATTGACTTCAATCTCTTGGGGGCTCGCCGCGACGACGAATGATTGCAGCGCAAGCGCCGCGGCCACGATGGCATCCACATCCGCCGCCGGCCGCCCTCGGAAACCTGTCAGCAGCGGCGCGATTCTGAGCCCGCTCAGGGCGTCCCGGACATCGGCTGCCTCAACAGGCAGGAGGAGGGAAACGCTATCCCCCAGGACTTCGCTGAGCGTCCCGCCGGCGGCGAGCGTCAGAACGTAGCCGTGTGCGGGGTCCGCAACGATACCGATCAGAAGCTCGGTCGCAGCGCCCGTCACCATCGCTTCGACAAGAAAGGTCTCTGCCGGCATTGCGTGCGCTGCGGTAATGACGGCGTCCTCATCGGCAAGGTTGAGCGCCACTGCCCCCGCATCGGACTTGTGGGCAAAACCCTCGCCCTTCAGCACCACCGGAAAACCGATCCTTGCGGCCGCAGCCGCAGCGCACTCCGGGCACTCGGCCCGCTCGCGTATGGGCACGCTCAGACCATGGTCTGCGAGCGCAGTCTTCGCGTCCGCTTCGCGCAAAACGCGGCCGAGCCGAGCCGAAGGCGGAATGAGGATCGGCGGCCGCGTCCGTGGTGCCTCGGTCGCCGCGGTTGCGATAGCGGCAACCGCTTCCTCAAGCCCCATCAGCGGCACGATCCCGCGCTCCACAAGATCAAGCGCGACGACTTCGGGCATCAGCTCGGGCAGGGTCGCGGCGATGGCCATCTGCCGACCGGTGATGGCCGCCGCCCGCGCCACAGCCGCGATCACGGGCTCCCACGCGGCAGGGTCGCAGCGGTCTTCGCGGGGGAGGTCCAGGACGACAATGCCGAGCGCCACGTCGCTCGCCATCATGGCGCAGAACGTCGCCGCCATCTTGTCGGCGTCGCCCCAGATGGCGGTGTGGTAGTCGAGGGGGTTGCTGAGCGCGACCGCCGGGCCAAGCACAGCCCGCAGCGCGTCGGTTTGGTTCCGCGTGAGCGGGGGGAGGGCGAGTTTGTGGCCATGCACCGTGTCGGCCACCAGCCCAGCCTCACCGCCGGAGCACGACATGGACGCAACCCGCGCCGACGGCAGCCGCCCCGTCACGTGCAGCAGCTTCAGCGCCTCCAGAAACGCAGGGAGCGAGCTAGCCCGGCCGATCCCAAGCCGGGCAAACAGCGCGTCAGCGCCCCGGTCGCTCCCGACAATGGCCGCTGTGTGCGAAACGCTCGCCGCCCGCGACGCGTCCGAACGGCCAGACTTGATGGCGACAATCGGCTTTCCCAACGCCTGCGCCTCCACAGCCATTGCCTCAAAGGCGGCAAGATCGTCGATCCCCTCAATGTAGAGGCCCAGCGCCGTCACGCGCTCGTCGGCAAGAAGCGCCCGCGCCAGGTGCGACAGCCCAGTCTGCGCCTGATTGCCGACGGTCGCGACAAAGGCCACCGGCAGCCCACGCTTTTGCATCGTGATGTTGAGCGCGATGTTCGACGATTGCGCTATGATCGCGACGCCGCGGTCCAGCGGCCGCCCGCCATGCTGATCGGGCCAAAGCGCGACACCGTCGAGGTAGTTGAGAAAGCCGTAGCAGTTTGGCCCAAGGAGCGTGACGTCACCCGCGGCCTCCACAAGCGCCCTTTGCCGTCCAACGCCATCCGCATCGCCGCTCTCAGCAAACCCAGACGCGAAACAAACCGCGCCACCGGCGCCACGCACGGATAAAGCGCGGACCGCCCCAATGGTCGCGTCCCGATTGACACCGATAAAGGCCGCATCTGGTGCTGCAGGAAGGTCGGCAACGTCGCCGAAGGCGGGGAGACCGCCGACGCTCTCCCGCGTCGGATGGACAGGCCAAACGGGGCCGGCAAACCCAATCGAACGGCACGCCTTGATGACGTTCGCGCACCATTGGCCCCCGCCGACCACGGCGACGCTTTTTGGCCGCAGAAGCCGCGCGGTCCCGTCCATCAGGCGCCCAGTGGACGCAGGAGATTGCGGCTAATGATGTGGCGCTGGATCTCCGACGTGCCGTCCCAGATCCGCTCCACCCGCGCGTCCCGCCAGAAACGCTCGATGGGCAGATCGTCCATCAGGCCCATCCCGCCGAAAATCTGCAGTGCACCATCGGTCACGCGGGCAAGCATCTCGGAGGCATAAAGCTTTGCGCTCGCGATCTCCCGGTCCGCGGGCTTTTCTGCGTCCAGCCTCCACGCCGCAGACAGCGTCAGCCAATCCGCCGCGTCGATCTCGGTGATCATGTCCGCGATGGGAAAGCCGACGCCCTGGAACTTACCGATGGGCTGGCCAAATTGCCGGCGCTCGGCAGCATGCGCCAAAGCATAGTCAAAGCAACGCCTCGCCCGCCCAACGCAGGCGGCCGCCACCGACAACCGCGTTGCGGACAGCCACTCGTTCATGACGTCGAAGCCGTGGTCCACCTCGCCGAGCACCTGCGCCTGCGGCAACCGGCAGTCGTCAAAGTCGAGAATATAGTTCTTGTAGCCCCGGTGGCTGACGGAGCGATAACCCTCGCGCACCTCAAAGCCCGGCGTGCTGCGGTCGACAAGAAACGTCGTGATGCGCTTCTTTCGCCCTCTCGCCGTCTCGTCTTCGCCCGTCGCGACGAAAACAATGAAGAAGTCCGCGTGCTCCGCCCCCGAAATGAAGTGCTTCGAGCCGTTGATGACGAAGTCGTCGCCATCTGAAGCCGCAAAACACTTCATGCTGCGCACGTCTGAGCCTGCGTCCGGCTCGGTCATGGCAAGGGCATCCATCCGCTCGCCCCGCACCGCCGGAAACAGATAGCGCTCACGCTGTTCGCCGGTGCACGCCATCAAGATGTTCTGCGGCCGGCCAAAGAAATGCGTCAGCGCCATCGACCCGCGGCCAAGCTCCCGCTCGACCAGCGTGAAATCCATATGGCTGAGCCCGGCGCCGCCGACCTCCTCCGGAAAGTTTGCGGCGTAAAAACCCAGCTCCAGGCACTTGGCTTTGATCGCCTCGCCGATCTCGCGCGGGACGTGTCCGGTTCGCTCGACCTCAGCCTCATGCGGAAAAACCTCGTTCTCCACAAAGCCGCGCACTGTGGAGACGATCATCTCCTGTTCTTCGCTGAGGCCGAACTGCACGGCACGCCTCCACATTTGGCTGGCACAGAGCCTAGGCAGAGTTGACCGGCAAGATCATGCGCAATTAGACAAGAGCGATGCGGAACTGGCAGCGCAACACCCCGTCCTCGCCACAGGAGGTGGCGGTCCTGCTCTTCCCGCGCTTCTCCAACCTTTGCCTTGCCAACGCGGTCGAGCCCCTGCGCGCGGCCAACGACATGCTGATGCAAGATTTTTATCGCTGGACTTACGTCACCATCGACGGCGCACCGGTCACCTCGTCGAGCGGGCTGCCGGTGCTGCCGCATCAGCGGCTCTCCGATCACCCAGGCGGCACCTACCTCTTCGTCGCCTCAAGCTACGATGCGAAGGCCATGGCAACCCATGCCGGCGCCGCTGGCGTCCGCGCCGCGGCACGCCGTTTCCAATCCGTGATCGGCATGGACACCGGTGCGTGGATTATGGCGAGCGCCGGACTGCTAGAAGGCGGCCGCGCCACGATCCACCGGGACGAGCTGACGGCATTCGCCGAAGCCTTCCCCTCCGTCGAGGCTGTTTCGGACCGCTTCGTCCTCGACGGCTTTTACGGCACGTGCGGCGGCGCCATGGCAACGTTCGACCTGGTCATGGAGCTGATCCGGCAGACCCACGGCGAAGCGCTCCGGCTTCAGCTTGCCGCGTTCTTCCTGCACCAGGTCGCCGCGTCGCCGCCGGGTCCGATCAACACTGCACACTGTTCGCCAATGGTGGAGGCCGCCGTCGCGCTCATGTCGGACAACCTCGAAGAACGCCTCGGGATCGCTTCCGTAGCAGATAGGATCGGCACAAACCAACGCGCCCTAGGCCGCGCTTTTCAGGCCGAACTCGGCGCCGCACCGATGACTGTCTACAAGGCTCTCCGGCTCGCCGCGGCACGGCGATACGCGCAAGGCTCATCCTACTCGG
This sequence comes from uncultured Paracoccaceae bacterium, assembly GCA_937884725.1. Classification (GTDB taxonomy): domain Bacteria; phylum Pseudomonadota; class Alphaproteobacteria; order Rhizobiales; family Amorphaceae; genus Acuticoccus. The sequence goes on along the minus strand of CAKZYH010000041.1, from coordinate 2,856 downwards.
TCGCAGAAATCGCGCTGCGATGCGGCTACCGAAACGCAGCCGCAATGACCCGCGCTTTCGTCAGCGAGTATGGCGTGCCGCCAAGCGCGCTACGGCGGCACGGCCGGTGATAGAGGCGTAGTCTAGCGCGCCGATCCAGACAAGCCGCGACCGCCCGCCACGATCCAGTTCTCGAACTCAACCCTCACCGCGTCGATGTTCTGCGCCCACCATTCAGCATTGATCTGCAGCGCGTTGGCGAGATGCTCTTCCGACGTCGGCAAATGCGCTTTCACGTCGTCGGAGACAAACGCCATCGAGGACTTTCGGCCGGGCCCATAGGAAATGTATTTCGTCTGATCGGCGAGCCGCTCGCTTCCTGTCGAAAACGCGATGAAATCCATCGCCTTCTTCAGGTTATAGCTGCCGGCCGGAATGCCCCAGGAATCGATGTCCCAAACCTGGCCATCCCACACCAGCGCGATCGGCTCACTCTCCTCCACGATCGGCCCGTACGTGCGCCCGTTCCAGACCGCTGTCATCACAACATCGTCCTCGCGCAGAAGCTCGACGGGCTCATCGCCGTCACTCCACCAGACGATGTTGTTGCGAATTCTGTTGAGCATGCGGAACGCGCGCGCCCTGCCATCCTCGGTGTCGAGCACGGCATAAACCTGTCCAGGCGCTACCCCGTCGGCCAGCAGCGCCCACTCCATCGCGACGCGGGGGTCGCGCCGAAGGCCACGCCCGCCTGGGAATTTGCGCGCGTCGAAGAAGTCCGCGAGCGTTGCCGGCGGCGTCCCGCCAACGGCCTCGGTGTCGTACGCGATGACGGTGGCCCACACGGCCTGACCAACGCCGCAGTCGGTGAGGGCGCCCTCAATGAAGTCTTGCGCCGCCGGTGTTCCATCAGCCCCCGCGGGCAAGGTGCTGTGGTCGATCTTTGTCAAAAGCCCTTCGGCGCAGCCGCGCAAAAGGTCGGACTGCTCAAAGTCCACCACGTCCCAGGTGACGTTCGCCGAGCGCACCTGGGCGCGGATCTGATCGAGCCCGCCAGTATAGGTTTCCATCTCGACCCACTCACCAATCGCGTCGCGATACGGATTGATGAAGGCCAGCATCTGGCTGCGCGTATAGCTGCCACCCCACGACACAACCACCAAATCCTTGATGGATGATGGCGAGGAGGCCGGCGACGACGGTGCGGTGGTCGCGGCAGTTACGGCTGTTGCGGTTGTCGCCTCATCCTGCGCCAAAGCTCCGGACCCCGCAGCGCCGGCGCCGAGGAGCCCAAGCGCGAGCGTCCCAGCGCGCGTGATCGTCATGGTCCTTGCAAACTGCATTGCTCATCTTCCCGAAGTGTTTCTGGTTTTTTGGCCGGCCGCACTGCGGCCAGCCAGACAACGCGCGGCCACTTACGCGCGCAGTTCGCCCGCCATCGACGTGCCGTCAGGGGCAACGGCCTTCGGGTCGGGAGGCGCCGCCACTGCACTCGGATCCTCCCGCAACGACTTCAAGATCCCGTACGCCATGAACATCATGATCAACGAGATCGGCAAAGCTGCCGCGATGGAGGCGGTCTGCAGCGCCCGCAAGCCGCCCGCAAGCAACAGCACTGCGGCCACAAAACCCTCGCCGAGCCCCCAGATGATGCGGAAGCGCTGCGGGGGCGCATCGTCGCCCATGGACAGCATCGTCGTGATCACCAGCGTGCCGGAGTCGGACGAGGTGATGAACCAGGTCGCCAGCAAGAACGTCGCTAGCGCAGACATGCCCCATTGCAGCGCTGAAATCGTGGTCAGCTGCTCGATGGTCCCATACAGCGCCTGCGGTAGGTTCCAGGCCCGCACGAGGTCGACGATACCGGCTGTGCCAACACCGTCAGCCGCATTCAGCTCCATGTAGATCGCGTTGCCGCCGAACATGCACAGCCAGAAGAAGGCGATCGCCGTCGGCACGAACAGGACGCCCACCATGAACTCACGAATGGTGCGGCCACGGCTGATACGGGCGATGAACATGCCTACGAATGGCGCCCAAGACACCCACCAGCCCCAATAAAAGATCGTCCAGCCGCCCTGCCAGGCAATGTTCTCAGCCGTGTTCGCCGTCCAGAAGCCCATAGGGATCACATGCCAGAGATAGTCACCGATGGATGTGATGAAGTACCCGAGAAGCCATTTTGTCGGCCCGGCAAACAGGAAGAAGGCAAGGAGAAGAACCGACAGCCAGATGTTCCACTCCGAAATGATCCGGATCCCGTTGCCGACGCCGGAGACCGCGGAGAATGTGGCGATTACCGAGATAATCGCGATCAATATGATCTGCGTCGTGATGCCAGGATCGATGCCGAAGAGGACATTGAGGCCCACCGCCATCTGCGTCACGCCAAGACCTAGCGAGGTCGCAACGCCAAACACCGTGCCGAACACCGCCAGCAGGTCCACGCCATGCCCCACCGGGCCATAGATTTTGTTGCCGATCACAGGATAAAGCGCTGAGCGCATCGTCAGCGGTAGCTTCTTGCGGAACGCAAAATAGGCGAGGCAGAGCCCCACCATCACGTAGATCGCCCAGCCGTGGAAGCCCCAGTGGAAGTAGGTGACCCGCATGGCGTGGACGGCGCGGTCCATGTTCATCGCCGTCGCGCCATCAAGATCGGCGTGCGGGTTGTTCGGATAACCAAACGCGCCCGAATTGTCGAAATAGAAGAGCGGTTCGGCCACCCCGAAGAACAGAATGCCGATCCCGACACCTGCTGAAAACAGCATCGAAAACCAAGAGAAGTTGCTGCACTCGGGCCGCGAGTCGTCCTCACCGAGCCGGATTGAGCCGTACTTGGAGACCATCAGCCCCAAGCAGACGAACAGCATCACG
>CAKZYH010000040.1 GCA_937884725.1 uncultured Paracoccaceae bacterium | reverse complement strand
GCGGTGCGTCGGCGGCGTGGACGAGGATCACCGGGACGGCGGGGACATCATCGAATAAAGCCGCGGTGGGCGGGGTGCGCAGCTGCCGGTCGAAGATCAAGCGTTGGGGTGAGCGCGCCGCCATTCCGGGGAGGCGACAGGTGAGTTTGGGGTTGTCGGCGAGGACGGTGCCGACACCGACGGCGATGACGTCGGCCTCGGCGCGCATGAGCTGCACGCGTTGGCGGGAGGCTGGGCCGCTGATCGCGACTTGGCCCTCCCCGCGCCGTCCGATGGCGCCTTCGGCCGAGACCGCGAGCTTGAGCGTCACGTGGGGGCGGGCGTGGCGCATGCGGGTGAGGTGGCCGGCAAGGTCCCACTCCGCCTCGGCGGTGCGCACGCCATCGGTGACTGCGATGCCCTCCTGCGTGAGTTTGGCAACGCCCTCTCCGGCGACGAGCGGGTTGGGATCGAGGGCGGCGATCACGACGCGGCCAATGCGCGAGTGGACCAGCGCCTCCACGCACGGGGGCGTTTTACCGGTGTGGGAGCATGGCTCCAGCGTGACGTAGGCGGTGCCGCCTTTGGCATCCGCGCCAGCCATGCGCAGCGCTTGGCGCTCGGCATGGGGCCGACCGCCGTCGGCGGTGCGCCCCACGCCCACGACGCGCTTGCCGTCGGCGGCGACAATGACGCAGCCGACAGACGGGTTCGGCGCGGTGCGGCCGAGCCCCGTGCGGCCGAGGGCGAGGGCTGCGGCCATGAAGCGGCGATCTGTTTCGGGCTGACTCATCGGCCTAAATATAGCGCACACGAGCCGGCGCGGCGCGCGATTAGGCCGCGCGATCAGTCGGGATCTGGTTTGCCGGAGGAGTTGGCTTGCCTTGCACTGACCGTTTCGGCGAGTTCGGCCACGAAGGCTTCAAAATCCTTGGCGGTGGAAAAATTGCGGTAGACCGAGGCGAAGCGGACGAAGGCGACATCGTCGATGGAGCGCAGCGCCTCCATGACCATGCCGCCGATGAGATCGGCCGACACCTCGTTGTCGCCGGAGCTTTCCAGTTGGCGCTGGATGCCGGAGACCATTTGGGAGAGCGCGTCCTCGCCGATGTTGCGTTTGCGCGCGGCAATGCTGACGGAGCGCTCCAGCTTTTCGCGGTCGAAGGGCTCGCGCTTGCCGGAGCGCTTCAGCACCATCAGTTCGCGTAGGACCACACGCTCAAATGTGGTGAAGCGGCCGCCGCACACGTTGCAGCTGCGCCGGCGCCGGATGGCGGCCCCATCCTCACTGGGCCGCGTCTCCTTAACCTGCGTGTTGTCCGCGCCGCAGTACGGACAGCGCAACGATCAGCCGTAGATCGGGAAGCGGCCGGTGAGCGCGTGGGCGTCAGCCGTGACGCGCTTGGCGACCTCGGCGTCCACTTTGCCGTCGCTGCCGATGGCGTCGACCACTTCGCCCATCATGCGCGCCACGTCCTGGAACTCGGCAACGCCGAACCCGCGGGTGGTGCAGGCCGGGGTGCCGACGCGGATGCCGGATGTGACCATCGGCTTTTGCGGATCGTTCGGCACACCGTTTTTGTTGCAGGTGATGGCGGCTTCACCGAGCGCTTTCTCGGTGTCGCGGCCGGTCACGCCTTTGGGGCGCAGATCGACGAGCGCCACGTGGGTGTCGGTGCCGCCGGAGACAATGTCAAACCCGTGACCCTTCAGCGCTTCGGAGAAGGCCTTTGCGTTTTCCTGGACCGCCTTGGCGTAGAGCTTGAACTCTGGCTTGAGGGCTTCGCCGAACGCGACGGCCTTGGCGGCAATCACGTGCATGAGGGGGCCACCCTGAATGCCGGGGAAGATCGCGGAGTTCAGCTTCTTCGCCATATCCGGATCGTCGGTCAGGATGACGCCGCCGCGCGGGCCGCGCAGGATCTTGTGGGTGGTCGACGTTGCAACGTGGGCGTGGGGGAACGGGGACGGGATGACGCCGCCCGCGACAAGGCCGGAGAAGTGCGCCATGTCGACCAGGAGCAGTGCACCCACGCTGTCGGCGATCGCGCGCATGCGGGCAAAATCGATGGTGCGCGAGTAGGCGGAGCCGCCGGCGATCACGATGCGCGGCTTGTGCTCTTCGGCGAGGGCGGCGACGGCATCATAGTCGATCAGGCCGGTTTCATCGTCCAACCCGTAGGCGACGGCGTTGAACCACTTGCCGGACAAGTTGGGTTTTGCGCCGTGGGTGAGGTGGCCGCCCGCGTCGAGCGCCATGCCGAGGATCGTGTCGCCGGGCGTGGCGAAGGCGAGCATCACGGCTTGGTTGGCTTGGCTTCCTGAGTTGGGCTGGACGTTGGCATAGCCGACACCGAAGAGGCGGCAGACGCGCTCGATGGCGAGTTCCTCGGCAATGTCCACGAACTGGCAGCCGCCATAGTAGCGCTTGCCGGGGTAGCCTTCGGCGTACTTGTTTGTCAGCACAGTCCCCTGCGCTTCCAAGACGGCCTTTGATACGATGTTCTCGCTCGCGATCAGCTCGATTTCGTGCTGTTGCCGTTCCAGCTCCTGGGCGACGGCGCGGGCGATCTCGGGATCGGCATCGGCTAGGTCTGTGCCGAAAAATCCGCTGGTTTCGGCCACATCGCGCAAGCTCATGAACACTCTCCCACTGCTGAGGGGCGCCAACGCGAGTGTCGAGGACCCGCGGCGCTCATCAGCGGTTGATAATCAGTCTCTCGGGGCAGGACAATGGAGCGAACAGCCCGGGGGACAGAATTTCACAGGAGCGCTGTAGCGTGCCGCCTATATCTGCGGCGCTGCAGCGCGCAGCCTCAACGGGCCGCGCGCGTGGGCTCGGGTCGGTGCGCTACTGGGTGACTTGCGCGAGCGGGCCGACGCCATCCTTGCGGTAGATGTCGTCGCGGAAGTGGACCACGCCGTCGGCGTTCACCCAGCTGGTGACGTAGGCCATCTTGATTTGCGTGGGCTTCTTCAGATCGAGGTCCTGGCGCTGACCTGAACGGATGACCGAGTCCACCTGCGAACGGTCCCAGCCGTTCGGGGCGGCGAGCCAGGTAATTAGCTCACGCACATTTTGGACGCGCACGCAGCCTGAGGAGTGGAACCGCACATCCTCGCCGAACAGGCTCTTTTGCGGGGTGTCGTGCAGATAGACCTGGTGGCGGTTGTGAAAGTTGATTTTCACCGTGCCCAGCGAGTTGAGCTCGCCCGGATCCTGCCGGAACATGTACTCGGTCGCCTCGTCCGTGTTCCAGTCAATCTCGGTGTAGTTGAACTCGCGGCTGGTATCGCCCCAGCGGTAGATGCGGATCTTGTTGTTCGCCAGGTAGCTGGGGTCTTCCTTCATCTTTGGGATGAGGTCGCGCCGAATGATGGAGACCGGCACAGTCCAGTACGGGTTGAAGTTCAACTCGTGAATGCGGGAGGTGAGGACCGGGCTTTGACGGTCGATCTTGCCGACCACCGCGGTGTGGCGCGAGCGGACGCGTCCGCCCTCTACCGCTTCGATCTCGGCGGCGGGGATGTTGACCAGGACGTAGCGGTCCTTGAGGTCGCGGGTTTCGGCCTGGAGGCGGCCGATGTTCATTTCCAGCTGGCGCAGGCGCACGCCGACGGGGACGTTGAGGGCCGCGAGGGTTTTGCCATCGACCACGCCGTGACCAGCGATGCCGTGGCGCAGCTGGAAGCGCTTGACCGCGGCGGCAACGTAGCTGTCAAACGTGTCCTGCCGGCCGCCGCGCTGCATGAGGTCGCCGGACGCCATGAGGCGAGCGCGCAGGGCGGCCACGGTGCGGTTGCGGGTGCCAAGGCGCATGGCCTTGTCGGTGCGCGGCACGCCCGGCCAGCCGCCTGCGGACCACAAGGTGCGGTGGCGCTCAATGGCGATTTGCATGCGGCCGAGCGCTGTGGGGGACAGGGTCGGCGCGGCGGAGTTGACCGCACGCACTTCGGGCAGCGTGGCGTCAAAATTGTCGGACCATTCGGCCTGGCGCTTGTGCTGGCGTAGCGCCTCCAGCGGCGATTGGTTTTGCGCCATGGCGGGCGCTGCCCACACGGTCGCCGCCAATCCGCCCAAAACTTGTCGACGATTAAGACCGCCGCCGCGATTTTGACCTGTCACACGAACCCCCCAAAAAATACGCAAACCGTGTGTCAACGACACTAGGTCGCTACCATGGCGAGTTCGTTGCCACAACAAATGTGCGCAACCGCATTCCACTCACATCTTCGTCAGGATTGGGGGGCCGAACGGGGGAGTGATGCGCTTTAGCCACAGTTCGAGGGCAAAACGCGGGCCCAGGGAGGCCCGCGCGTTCCGACTGAAGACGGATGATGCCGCTGTGGATTTTCGTTAGAGCCGATAAAGGACCTGATCTTTCCAAAAACGGTCGAGGCGGCGCAGGGTTTGGCTTGCGATGGCAAGGCCATCGGCCTGAACGCCGCCGATGGGGGCGAGCGAGCGCATGTGTCGGGCCAGCAGGCCATCGACCATGCGCACGATGTCGACGCCCTTTTCGGTCACCTGGATGCGCACCGTGCGGCGGTCGTGGTTGGACCGCGCCTGAGACAGGTAGCCCAGCTCGCCGAGCTTCTTCAGGTTATAAGAAACGTTGGAGCCCAGATAGTAGCCGCGGTTTTTGAGCTCGCTCGGCGTGAGAGTTTCCTCGCCGACATTGTGCAGGAGGACCGCCTGCACGTTGTTAATCTCCGTGCGGTCGAGACGCTCCAGCTCGTCTTTTACTACGTCCAAAAAGCGGCGGTGGGCGCGCTCAATGAGCCTGATCGTTTCGATATAGGCTTCCCGATCCGCGTGGGTGATGGGCGAAACCCGTTCGGGCTCGCTCTGGCGCACAACAACATTCATCCGTTTGCCTCATGGTGTTATCGCCCTGGTTTTTTTCTTTGGGCGGCTTGGGGGCTAACGGTGGGATTTGCCGATAAAGCAGGTCTTAATTGGTAGGCTTAACAAATGGTGACTGGGCGGCCCGTGACTTTGCCGCCACAGTGGGGGTCAGGCCCCCTGCCCTCTCAAGTATCTGATTATGCCTGAGAAATCTGTTTCTGAGCTGCCTGTGTCGACAAACGCCTGGTAGAGCGCTGCCGCTTGCTCCCCCATGGGTGTTGCCGTTTCGACAGACTGGGCGGCGCCCGCGGCAAGCTTCAGGTCCTTGAGCATCATCGCCGCGGTGAAGCCTGGGGCGTAGTCGCGGTTGGCCGGCGAGGTGGGCACGGGCCCTGGGACGGGGCAGTAGGTAGTGAGCGACCAGCACTGGCCGGACGCTGTGGAGGAGATGTCGAACAGCTTTTGCCGGTCGAGGCCCAGCGCGTCGGCAAGGTTGAACGCTTCGCTGACGGCGATCATAGAAATCCCGAGCACCATGTTGTTGCAGATTTTGGCGGCCTGGCCGGCGCCGGCGGCACCCGCGTGGACGATGGTTTTGCCCATGATGTCGAGGAACGGCTTGGCTCTGGCGAAGGCCTCGTCGGTGCCGCCGACCATGAAGGTGAGCGTTCCGGCGGCGGCGCCTGTCACCCCGCCCGAGACGGGGGCGTCGACCATGCTGAGGCCGCGATTCTGCGCTGTTGCGGCGACGGAGCGCGCGGTGGCGACGTCTATGGTGGAGCAGTCGATGAGAAGTGAACCTGGCGCTGCCGTGTCCACCAGACCGCCGGCATCGGTGTAGACTGCGGCGACGTGGGTGCCGGCGGGAAGCATCGTGACCACGACCTCGGCCCCCTCAGCGGCGGCGGAAGCGCTGCCCGCGAAGGTGCCGCCGACGGATTCGAAAGCGGTGCCTGCTTCGGCCGAGACGTCGAAGCCTTTGACGACGTGGCCCGCCTTGATGAGGTTGGCGGCCATCGGTCCGCCCATATTGCCCAGTCCGATGAAGCCAATCGTAGCCATTAGAGTGCGCCTTGTTCTTCTTTAAGCTGCTTGACTGTCCGCACGGTCACGAGGAGTGCCAGCACTGCAAACAGTGCGCCCAGGAGCCCTGCTACCAAGGTGCCGTGCGGAATGACACTGGTGGGTTGCACCGCATTGTAAGCGGCGAGCGCGAGGCTTCCTATGAAGACCACGGCCCCCCAACGCGATAGAAGCCACAGGCCGACGGCGCAGACCGGGAAAGCGATGGCAGCGAGGAGCGTCATGACCCAAGGACCTCCGGGCGCGGCCCAGTCGAGCGTGAGGGCGCTCGGTAAAGCGCCGACCACCCGACCCCACACAACGATGGTGAGGACGATGAGGGCGACAGCGGTGAGGCGGGAGAGCCCAGAGATAACGGTCCAGAGCGGATCGGGCTCGTCCTCGTGATCTTCCATGGGCGCCACGTCGGCGGCGGCGGCGAGGGAGCGGGCGACCTTCGATAGGCGGGCGGGCCGTGCGGCCATGGCGGGGCCGCTGATGCGCGCCGACGAGGATTGTGGGGCGGGCCTTGCGAGCGCTGTCGCCTTGGCGGGGACGGCGGCGCGAGGCCGGCTGACACGCGCTGGGACTTGGGCTTTTGCGCTTTGGGGCGTGTCGGCCGCCTGGCCTTGCGAGGCGGGAACAACAGCTTTGGACTGTGGTGTGGCCGCTTTGGCGGCGGCCCGCGCGGCGCGGCGGTCGCGCTTGGTCGTGGCGTCGTCCGGCTCGCGCGCTGCGGCGTCGCTGGCGGGTGGCGCGGCCTTTCGCGGCTCCCCTTTGCGGGGCGCTTTGCCGTCTTTCCCGATGTCCGCCTTGTCCTCAGTCACCGCAAAAGCCCCTCAAGGTTGAGATCGCCGTGGGGCGGCGGGGTGAAGTGGGCTTCAATCTCCTCCAAATCGACGCCACTCATTTCGGCGGGCGACCAGCGGGGCGCCTGATCTTTGTCGATGACGGCGGCGCGAATGCCTTCGAAGAAGTCGTGCCCCTCCAGCACCCTGGCAAGAATGCGAAAATCGGTGGTGACGGCATCGGCCACATCGCCGGCTGTGGCGCGGCTAACGGCGCGGTGGGCGAGTTCCAGGCTTGTGGGGGAGTGACGGGCGATCTTTTTGGCAATGGCTGCGGCCGCTTCGCTGTCCGCGTCGGCAAGGCGTTCGAGCACCTCCAATGGCGAGGCGGCCGAGAACACCTGCGGGATGACGGCGCGGGTGTCGTCGTCCCAGGGCTCTGTTTCGACCACGAGCTCCGAAAGGGCGGGGTCGAGGTCACGGGCGCCGGCGATGCGATCGAGGGCGTCGTCCAGAACGTCGGAGGGCATGGGGTGGGTGACGAGGCCGACGGCGGGGTCGGCGGCATG
>CAKZYH010000039.1 GCA_937884725.1 uncultured Paracoccaceae bacterium | reverse complement strand
TCGCCGTCTCCACCACGCCGGCGCACCGGCCGCGCCGCTGCACATGGATCCGGTCGGACACCTCAAAAACATCGTCCAGCGAGTGACTGATGAGGATGACGGCAAGTCCTTGATCGCGCAGCGCTTTAATCAGCTTGAGCGTGCGCGCCGTCTCCTGTGGCCCCAGCGCGGCGGTCGGCTCATCCATGACCAGCACCTTGAGGTCAGCGTGGTACACCGCCCGCGCAATCGCCACAGCCTGGCGCTGCCCGCCGGACAGGCTCTCCGTCGCCACGTTTGGATCTTTCAGCTGCACCCCAAGTCGCTCGTAGAGCACCCTGGTGGCCTCTTGCTTCATCTTGCCGTTCGCGAGAAAGCGCATCCCGAGGAAGGAGTAAGTGAGCTCTGAACCCAAAAACATGTTGGCTGCCGGCGTCAGGTGATCGGCAAGCGCAAGTGTCTGGTAAACAGCGTCAATCCCAAGTGCGATGGCGTCGGAATGGCCGTCCATTTGGATCGGCTCACCGTTCATCCGGATGGTGCCTTCTGTCGGCTGGTAGACACCGGTTAGAATCTTGATGAGCGTCGATTTTCCGGCGCCATTATCGCCGACGATGGCCACGACTTCGCCGATATACGCGTCGAAATCGACGTTATCCAACGCCGTGACGCCGCCGAAACGCTTGGTAATCCCGCGCATTTCGATGATCGGGGAGGCCGCATTCATGGCGTCAACGACCGCCGAAGTCCGACTGTGTCGGCGCTTCCGCCGGACATTTGGCACGTTGGAGCTCGCATTCGCGCAGCATCCATCATGCGGGTCAGCATAGGGTCTGCTGGCCACCCTCGTATCATAGACGTTTTCCCCCCACCGGCGGGTTCCGGCGGTTTTGAGCGCTGGGCGCTGCTTATTGGGACCGATACCATACCCTTGGGTGCGACCTGTCAATTGCCCGTTTCAACAAGATGACTTGAAGACGTCTTCACCCGCTCAAAAGTACGTAATGGGCTTAAGAATATTTACCTGTGTATCCGGCGCGGGCTTGTCGGTATCGAGCGCCGAGCGCGAAAGCAGTCGGCTATCGATCAGTCTAAATTTGGCCGAGAAACGCCCCGACAGCGCCACGAAAACTAACGGCAAACTGAGGGTGCGACGGCATGGGTGTCGAGGTCTGGCACGGTAACTGTGCGCCAGCGATACCCCACCACCACCACCGCGCGTCAGCACGATGCCCAAGCCCCGGCATTGTGTTGGATCATTGCGGGCAGATTTGGCCGCCGATAAACTACCAGTCCGACACAAGAAAGGGAGGATTCCATGTATAAAAACATACTCGTCGCCGTGGCGCTCGACCATTCTCCTCAGGCAGAAGCCGCCCTTCGGGTGGCGCGAACGCTGTCCGATGCAGGGGCGAAAATCACAGCGCTTCACGTCATCGAAGACATCCCGATGTACGCTGCCAGCCAGGTGCCGGCCGACCTCCTGGCAAGCCGCAAGCCCGAAGCCGAAAAAGAGCTGAAAGAAGCGGTCGGCGCCGACAGCGGCATCAGCCCGGTGGTTGTCTATGGCCACCCTGGGCAAACGATCGTGAACTTTGCCGATGACAACGACATCGATTGCATCATCATCGCGTCCCACAAGCCGGCGCTGCAGGACGTTTTCCTTGGCTCCACAGCACAGCGCGTTGTGCGCCATGCCAGGTGCCCGGTGCACGTGCTGCGCTAGCGCAATGGCCTCACGCCGTAGCGTGAGGACCCCAATAGTTTGACAATTGCCGGCGCTGACATCGCCGGCGGCGAAAACCTGTGTTCGACCGGCAGCGAGGGGGCAATTTGTGCGCATCCCTCCGGTCACCCACATTTAACGACCTGAAGACGCCGAGCGGAGGGTGGAACCTGTCATCGCCCCGCCATAAGCTCCCAGCGTGGGTGTCGTGACGTCATTATTTGCGCGAAAGATGGTGGCCGCGGCCGGCCCCGGCATCGATCCGCGCGCCATGCTGCGGCTGGCCGACCTCGACCCCGACGAACCCCTCAACCCCAAAGTGATGGTGCCCGACACCGCGTACTATCGGATGCTCGAGGGCATCGCCGAACAAGTGGATGTCACCGCCTTGCCCATCCGGGTGGGCGCGTCCATGCGCTGCGATGAGTACGGCGCGTTGGGCCTTGCGTGGAAATCTGCGCCAACCCTACTGGGCTCATTCCGCCGGGTGGAGCGATATGCGCGGCTGTGGACCAGCGTGGTCGAGTATGAACTCCACCCCACCCCGCGTGGGGTCATCTTTATGCTCCAGCGGCAGGGCGAGCGGCGTCTCGGCTTGCGCCTCTCCAACGAAGCAACGCTCGCCAGCGCCGTCTCCATCAGCCGCCAGGTGAGCCCGGTCCCCTTCAATCCCCTCGAAGTGCATCTGAAGCACGCCCCGCCCGCCACGCTGGAGCATCACGAAGACTACTTTGGTTGCCCCATTCACTTCCGGTCGGACTTTGATGGCCTCGTGATCGCCTCCGCGGCGCTCGATCAACCCAATACTTTGGGCGACGAGGGGATTACACAGTTTCTCCTGTCCCACCTCGACGCTGAGCTCAGCCAAATCGGCGATGAGGACACCATCGAAATGCGCGCCCGCAAAGCCATCGCGCGCTCTTTGAGCGATGGCGTTCCCAGAATGCCAGACGTTGCGAAGGGACTTGGCATGAGCGCGCGCTCCTTCCATCGCCGCCTGTCCGAGCACGGGCTGACGTTCCAAACACTCACCGAAGACACCCGCCGCAGCCTCGCTGAAGAGCTTCTGAAAGATGGCCGCCATTCGCTGTCGGACGTCGCTTTCCTAACGGGGTTTTCCGAACAAAGCTCCTTTACGCGCGCCTTCAAACGCTGGATGGGCCGAACACCGGCGAGCTACCGCAAGGCGACGGCCGCACCCTGAGCCACATTGGCTGCAACGGTCAAAACCCTGGCAGGCCCGGTCAATGCGGCGCCCGTGCGGGCGCTTATCTCGGGGCCATCACCGCAACCCAGTGAGTTTGACCCATGGAAGACCAAACCATCCTCGTCATCGGCGCGACCGGCAAAACAGGCTCGCGCGTCACCGCCAAACTTGAAGCCATGGGCCACCCCGTGCGCCGCGGCAGCCGCAACGCCCCCATCCCGTTCGATTGGGAGAAGCCCGACACGTGGGCGCCAGCCCTCGCCGGCGTTCGCGCCGCCTACGTCACCTACTTCCCGGACATTGCGGTGCCTGGCGCATTGGACAACCTGAAGGCGCTGACCATTGCGGCCAAGGATGCTGGTTTGGAGCATCTGGTATTGCTGTCCGGCCGCGGCGAGCACCATGCTCGCTTGGGCGAAGAGGTTGTCCGGCACTCCGGCATCGATTTTACTATAGTTCGGGCGGCCTGGTTCGCTCAAAACTTCAGCGAAGGCTACCTGCGCGATCCGATCCTGGCCGGGGTGCTGCCGATGCCGGGCGGGATGATCGAAGAACCCATCATCGACATCGACGACATCGCCGATGTTGTCGTCGCCGCGCTGACGGAGGAGGGCCATCGGGGCGAGCTTTACGAGGTTACCGGCCCCAGGCTCATGACCTTCGCCCAAATGGCGTCGGAACTGGGCGCGGCGATGGGTCGGCCTATCCAACACATCCCCATTTCATTCGAAGACTTCCACGCTAACGTTGCGCAGGCGGGCGGAACCTTCATCGCCGACGTCTTCTTGGCCATTGCCCGCGAAACCCTCGACGGGCGCAACGCGCACCTCACCGACGGCGTTCAGCGGGCGCTCGGGCGCCCACCCCGCGATTTCAGCGACTTCGCACGGGCCGCAGCCCAATCCGGCGCTTGGGCGATGGCCGCCTGACCTGCCTCAACCAGGGTGGAGCGCGCTCGCGTTCCACCTCCCACGAACACTATGGAGGGTCCCAATGTCATCGGCAGGATTGATCGTGCTGCAGTTCGCGGTGTTGGCCTACGCACTTGTCGGCGGCGCATTTCTCGCCTTCTCTGATTTCATCATGCGATCACTGGCCCATACAGGCGGCGCCCGTGGTGTCGAGGCCATGCAAGTCATCAACCGCGAAGTATTCCGATGGGTTTTCATGACCTTGTTCCTTGGCATGGCGCTCACGTCGATCATCCTGATCGGCTACGCTGCCTTCCATCTTGATCAGCCAGCAATGCCGTTGATTGGCTTAACAGGCTTGATCTACGTGATTGGTTGCTTCGGCGTGACAGTCGTCTTTAACGTTCCGATGAACGAGGCGCTGGCAAAGATGGATCTTTCGGCCGACAGCACACAGCAATACTGGACAAAGATCTACCTGCCGCGCTGGACCCGCTGGAACACCGTCCGCGCCATCGCGTGCACCGTGTCAGCCGGCACACTCCTGTGGGCGCTCATCGCAATGGCGCAGGTTCCACCGCTTTAGGGGATGACCTTAAGCGTCCAACCAGCGCTGCACCGCTGCGGCGGTATCGGTGGGGCCGGTGTTGAACGCAATCCGCGCGCGTGGCGCGTGCTCGTGAACTACGTTGACGAGCTGCTCAAAGACCAAGAAATGATCGTCATCCCGCCGCACGCCAGCGCCAATCAAGACAACGTCGAACGTGTCCTCGGCAAGCAGCGCGCGAAGGTCAGCTGCGGCAGTCTCGGATGTATGGATAAAAGCCAGCCGCGTCTCGCAGCCCAGGTTGGCGAGTTTGGCCTCATCGGCCCGCAACCCCGCCTCCAACCGTTCCGGGGTCAGCCCCGGATACTTGCTGTAGTCGACGGCCGACGGGTGCCAGCCAATCATCAACACCTTTTTTGCCAAGGTCCGCCGCTGCCCTATTCGCCAAGTTTGCCTCAGCGTACCACCATCCGTGTCGGTGGTTGGGAGTCGCTGCGCCCTTCAAAAAAGATGCAGCCGGGGGAGACGCAGACCCCGGCCCGTGGTGTCCCACACGTCGCGGCCCCATCACGCGGGCCGCGGCATTCGCCGGTGCTTAGCGCACCACCTCGCCTTCGATGACCTGCTCGCCGCGATACGTCTCCGTGCGGACCTTTACCGTTTTGCGGGCACTGACCCCGATCACGATCGCCGTCGCGAGAGCGACCGTCGCCATCACGCCCACCACAACCAAGCCGATAAAGCCAAACACCACAGCCGCGATCACGGCTGCGACTACGGCAAAAGCGGCCGCTATGAATTGTCTAATCTTGTCCATCGTTTTGCGCCTTCTTCATGAGTTCGTATCCCTAATATGGTGATCGTGGCTGACCGCTGCATCACCTGAACTTTACAAGTCCGTAATGTGGGGAAATCTCACGGTGGCTGCGACCCCTCGGCCGCCAGGACCGTCCGACAGCATCAGGTTCGCGCCGTGCAATGCGTTGATCGCGGCGACCGTTGAGAGCCCCAACACAAAGCCCGCCCTGGCGCGACGCCTCTAGCTGTTAAAGCGGCTGAAGCACTTTTTCGCGCTCTTCGACCGGAACACCCGGCCCCTCATCGCTCACCTGAAACAGCCGGCCCCGAACGCGAAGGGTGATCGTCTGCCCGCTTTCGCCGTGTTGGATCGCGTTCTGAAAACGGTTTGCGGTGAGCTGAATGAGGAGCTCGCGGTTCCCCCGGACCAGCGCTGCCACCATCAGCCCGATGGCGGCAACTGCACCCACCTCGTCGCTCCCGTTCTGAAATAGCGGGAACACGCCCCGTCAGGCCGATGATGCGCTCGCCCAATGCCCCAGCCCTCCGCGGCCGCCCAGCAGGCGCTGGGCTGCCTTGCCATTGGCTGCGATGCCAAATTGGCGTTGGATGCCGACGCCCGCTGCCTGCCAGCACGCTGTTGAGGAACCCGCCATGGCCGACACGTTGACTTTCGCCTGCGAAAAGCAGCCGGCCAGCGGGCAGGGCGGTGTCGTGGTCGCCAACCACCCCCTCGGCACAGCCGCCGGCCTCGAAATGCTTGCCGCCGGCGGCAACGCCGTCGATGCGGCGGTCGCGGCACTCCTCGCGCTCACGGTCGTGGAGCCGATGATGGTGGGGGTCGCCGGCGGCGGCCTCGCCCACGTGCGCACGCCAGACGGCACACACACCGTGTTCGACTGCATGAGCAGCGCGCCTCTCAACGTGCCGGAAGACGTCTTCACCCCCATCGCGCCCGACGACCCGCTCTCCTACGACGTCGAAGACCGGCGCAACATCGTCGGCGGCGCGGCCATCGCAACGCCGGGCAACCTTGCCGGCTGGTGCGCCATGCACGAGCGCTTCGGCCGCCTCCCGTTCGCCGACGTGACACAGCCGGCAATCCGCCTTGCCGAGCGCGGTTTCACGGTGACCCACTACCTTGAGGGCGCCGTGCGCGAGTCAGAGGAGGACCTCGCCGCCGACCCCACCATCTCGGCCGTCCTGCGCCCCGGCGGGACCCCATTGCGCGCCGGCGACACGCTCACCCAGCCGGACTATGCGCAGGCGCTCGCCATGATCGCCCGCGAGGGCGTCGCAGCGCTCCACGGCGGTGCTTTGGGCGAGGCGCTCGCCCGCTGCGCACAAGCCGACGGCGGCGCGCTCAGCACGGACGACCTCACCGCCTACCGCTGCATCGAGCGCGACCCCATCGTCTCGCCCTACCGCGACTTCGTCATCGTGGGCCCGCCGCCGCCCGCCTCGTCCGGCATTCACATCGCTCAGATGCTCAACATCTTGGAGGGCGACGATCTCGGCGCGCTCGGCTTCGAATCGCCAGAACTGGTCCACCTGATCGTGGAGACGCTGCGCCTCGGCTTTGCCGACCGGCGGCGGTACAGCGGCGACCCAGCCTTCGTCGATGTCCCCGTCGACCACCTCACATCCAAAGCCTACGCCAAAGAGCTGCGCGCCACGACCGGCCCGCGCGCCGCCGCCCGCGCCGACCGCCCCGCCGGCACGGAAGCGGCCAACACCACCCACGTCACCGTCGCCGACAAGGACGGCCACGTGGTTACCGCCACCCACACCATCAACGGCATTTTCGGGGCGCGCATCATGGTGCCCGAGGTCGGCATCATTCCCAACAACTACATGCTGAACTTCGACCCGCGCCCCGGCAACGCACTCTCCATCAAGCCCGGCAAACGCGTGCCCACCTCCAGCGCGCCCATGATCATCCTGAAAAACGATGCACCGTTCGCAGCGCTCGGCCTGCCCGGCGGCCTGCGCATCTTCCCCTCCGCCTTCCAGGCCATCATCAACCTCATCGACCACGGCATGAGCCCGCAGGAGGCGGTCGAAGCGCCCCGCGTCTGGACCCAGGGTGGCGAGGTGGAGATTGAGCGCACCTATGGCCAGGCAGCCGCCGAAGCTCTTCGCGCCCGCGGCCACGATGTGCGCGTCGTCCCGCATGTCGGCGGCGGCATGAACGCGATCCGCTTTCACCCTGACGGCACCATGACGGGCGCTGCCTGCTGGCGCGCCGATGGCGTCGTCGCAGCGCTTGGCGGCGGCCTTGCTAGACCAGGTGTGAGGTTCTGGCCCGGCGCCGCGCCCGACGATGACGACGACGCCGACCCCGCCGATTGATCACGAAAGGACCCCCACCTTTGCCCGACGACATCGTTATCCTCGACCCGCTGATCTCCGACCGGCTCGCCAAGTTCAGCGCGCTTGTCCCCGACCACTTCACCGTCCGCGCCGCCAAAAGCCGTGACCGCGCCGATCAGATGGAGGCGATCAAGGGCGCGAAATTCCTCATCACCGCCGACATGCCGGTGGATCCTGAGATGATGCAGGCCGGCCGCGACGATACCCTGATGGCGGTCCACAAGTGGGGTGTCGGTTACGACAACATCGCCATCGACGCGGCTGGCTCGCTCGGCATCAAAGTCCTGCGCACCACAGGAAGCAACGCGCTCCCCGTCGCCGAGACCGCCCTCGCCCTCATGCTCGCCCTCCAGCGCGGCGTCGTCGCAGGCCACACCGGCATGAAGGTGGGGGAGTGGGGCAAGTGGACGGTCGGCCCCATGTGCCAAACGCTGTCGGGCAAAACCGTCGGCCTCGTCGGGCTCGGCTATATCGGCAAGCGCACCGCCCGCCTCCTGCGCGGCTTTGAGTGCCGGGTGCTCTACTCCAAGCCCAACCGGCTGACGGCGGAGGAAGAGCGCGAACTTGGCGTCGAGCTCGCACCGGCGGCGGACCTCATCGCGCAGTCGGACGTCATCTCGCTCCACTGCGCGCTGACCCCTGAAA
>CAKZYH010000038.1 GCA_937884725.1 uncultured Paracoccaceae bacterium | reverse complement strand
GAGATGGAGCTCGTCAAAGTCTACGCGAACTCGCACTATGTGACGCCGCGGCCAACGCTGCAGCAGGCCATGAAGTCCATCAAGGCGGAGCTAAAACACCGCCTGGTGGAGCTGCACAACGCAGGCCGGCTGCTGGAAGCCCAGCGGCTAGAGCAGCGCACGCAGTTCGATCTTGAAATGATGGAGGCCACCGGCTCCTGCAACGGGATCGAGAACTATTCGCGCTACCTCACGGGCCGCAAACCCGGCGAGCCGCCGCCCACGCTGTTTGAGTACCTCCCCGACAACGCATTGGTTTTCCTCGATGAAAGCCACGTGACGGTCCCGCAGATCGGCGCCATGTACCGCGGCGACTTTCGGCGCAAGGCGACGCTCGCCGAGTACGGTTTCCGCCTGCCCTCGTGCATGGACAACCGCCCGCTCCGCTTTGAGGAGTGGGACATCATGCGGCCCAATTCGGTCGCGGTCTCCGCCACACCCGGGCCATGGGAGATGGAGGAAGCGGGCGGCGTGTTTGTCGAGCAGGTCATTCGCCCCACCGGGCTGATTGATCCGCCCGTCGAGATCCGCCCCGCCAAGCATCAGGTGGACGATGTGCTGGGCGAAATCCGGGAGGTTGCGAGCGCTGGCTATCGCACGCTGATCACGACGCTCACCAAGCGGATGGCCGAGGATCTGACAGAGTATCTGCACGATAACGGGGTGCGCGTACGCTACATGCACTCCGACATCGACACCATCGAACGCATTGAGATCATTCGTGATTTGCGCCTCGGCACCTTCGACGTTCTGGTCGGCATCAACCTTCTGCGCGAAGGGCTCGACATCCCCGAGTGCGGGCTTGTGGCAATCTTGGATGCGGACAAGGAAGGCTTTCTGCGCTCCGAAACCTCGCTCGTGCAGACCATCGGCCGCGCGGCCCGGAACGTAGACGGCAAGGTTGTTCTGTACGCCGACCAGATGACCGGCTCCATGGACCGGGCCATCAAAGAAACCAACCGGCGCCGCGAAAAGCAGCTCGCCTACAACGCTGAACACGGCATCACGCCCGAAAGCGTCAAGCGCAACATTGGCGACATCTTGGAGAGCCTTTACGAGCGCGATCACGTGCGGGTCGACAAGGGCATGTCGGACAGCGCGCCCGGCATCGGCCACAACATGGCCCCGACCGTGGAGGAGCTGGAGAAGCGCATGCGCGATGCCGCCGCGAACCTGGAGTTCGAGGAGGCGGCCCGGCTGCGTGACGAACTCAAGCGGCTGCAAGAGACCGAGCTTGCCATCTCCGCCGATCCGATGGCGCGTCAACGCGATATCGAGATGTCGGCCGGTCGTTATGCGGGCGATCGCGAATTCAACTCCGCCGCAAACCTCAAAACGCGGGCGAAAAAGCCGAAGCTTGGCGAGATGGGGCCAGGCACAGACCGCGGCCGTGTCCGGCGCGACGAGGAAGATCTGCCACCAACGCGGGCGCGTAAGAACACACTCGACGAGATGACCGTGAAGCGGACCGCGAAGCCGAAGGCAAAGCCGCGGCCTGCTGCGGACGATGCGGGGCTCATCCT
>CAKZYH010000037.1 GCA_937884725.1 uncultured Paracoccaceae bacterium | reverse complement strand
GCCGGCGCCTCGGTCCAAATGCCGACCACATCCGGCCCCCAATAAAGGTTAGACGTCACGTAGTGCCGGCCGTCCGGCGTAAACCGCCCCATAAACGGGTACTTTGACGTCAGCACTGCATTGCCGTGCGGCACCAGCGTGACCCCATCCTCGCCGCGGACCACGCGCCCAAAATGGATCGTCGCCTGGTCGACCGTGTGGATCGCCACCACGTCATCGCTCGGATGCCACTCCACGTGGCTGATGCGCTGCGATGCGTCGATCGCCGGCAAGCTCGCATAACTCACCGACCCCAGCGCACCCTCGCTCAGCGGCACGAACGCGATGCCGCGCCCGTCCGACTGGTGCAGTGCGACCGCCACCATATCGCCCTCAGCGCTGATCGACAGCCCGTCAGGCCGCGCCCCCACCTCGGTCTCGCCCACCACAACGGGCGCCGCCGGATCGGAAATGTCGACGACCGTCAGCGCCCCGCCGGGCGTCAGATCCCGAAACGTCTCACCGCCCGGCCGCCGTGGCCCAAAGCTCTCCGACACCAAGGCAAACCGGCCATCTGGCGTGACCGCCACCGCCGTCGGCGCGCCGGCCACCGAGTTCGACACCGGCACGGTCGCAAGCGTCAGGTCGTTCAGCGACAACACGCTCAGCGCGTCCTCGCTCTCCTGCGGCCCCAACTGGCCGTTGACGTAAGCGGACGCCAGCATGTCGCCATCGTGGATGGAAACGAGCGCCCGTCCCTCAAGCCCCGGCAGGGCATCGACGGCCAATCCCGGGCCAGCCGTCAGGATCATGAGCGAAGCGGCAAGCGCAGCGCATCGCGTGTGTTGGGTCATCAAAAACAAGCTCCTCAAACAGGGTCAGGGTGGCAGGGCGCGTGGCCGCTGGCCGCCGTTCCCCATGAGCTGGCGCGCGCTTGTCTGTTTAGAAATCGGATTATTTAGCTTACTGTTCGCCTCTCCCGAACAATAAAGCCCTACCCATGGAATATCGCCGCCTCCGCCTCTTCCTCGCCCTCGCCGAAGAGCTCCACTTTCGCCGCGCGGCCGAGCGGTGCGGCGTCACCCCATCCGTCCTGTCCGACCAAATCCGCCGGCTGGAGGATGAATTGGGCGGCGCCCTGTTCGCGCGCTCCACCCGCGCCGTCGCCCTCACGCCGCTCGGGACAGCGTTCCGCGTCGAGGCCGGCGCCGCGCTGAGGCGCCTGGAAGAAGCAACGCTCACCGCCCGTCATTTCGTGGCCGGCGCCGAGCGCGCCCTGCGCGTTGCCATGACCACCGCCTTCGGCTTCTCGCCAGCCACCACAGGCCTCGCCCGCTTTCGCGACGTCCACCCGGCCGTCAAACTCTTTGTCCGCGAAATGGGAACGGTGGACGCCCAGGACGCGCTCGGCCGCGAGGAGTTGGACCTAGCGCTCCTCCATCCACCGCTCGACCGCGTGGACCTCTCTCTCAGCCCGCTCGGCGTGGAGCCCCTCGACGCCCTCTACCGCGCCGACCTCTACAGCGTCCCCAACAACCCCGCGCTCGCCGACGTCCTCGCCCACCCGCTGATTTGGTACCCCTACAGCCGCGCACCCCGCGTTACGACGCGCTTCCTGGCGCTCGCCAGCGCCGCCGGCCGCGCGCCAGATATCGCCGCCGAAGCGGAAAGCTCACTCGCAGCCATCGCCATGGCCGCAGCCGGCCTCGGCATCGCCCTCGTGCCCCGCTCATTCTCCCAAATCGAAGCGCCCGGATGCGTGCTGCGCCCTCTGGCCGGTGGCCCGCTCTACCTGGAGCGCGCCGTCGCGGTGCGCACGCGCGATGAGGCCGACCCAGTCCTCAACACGCTCGTCGATTGCCTGCGCGACGCGTTCGGCGTCAGCGCTGACGCCGCGAAAGCACCGCCGGAAGCAGCAACAAATCCCCCACCAGCGCCGCAATCAGCGTACGCGCCGTCCGCGCCCCAAAGTGCCGGTTAACCAAAAAGCCTGACATCGCAAAAGGCAGGAACGACAAGGCCAGCGCCAACGTCGTCACCACCACAGCAACACCCACCGTGGAGTAGGTCTCGCGCACAGCGTCCGCGACCTCCATGCCGCGCTCCCGGAGCGACTTGAAGCGCGTCAGAATGTGGACCGTGTCATCGACCACAATGCCGTAGGTGAGGGCGGCAACCACGGTCGCTGCGAACGATATCTCGCCCACAAACACGCCCCACAGCCCAAAGGCGAGCATCACCGGCAACAGGTTGGGAATGATGCTCACCGCACCCACCCACACACTCCGGAGTGCCACGATGATGATCAGCGAGATCGCCGTCAGCGCCACCGCCATCCCCACCACCATCGCCTCCGCCGATCCCACAGAAAGCTCCGCCGACAACACCGGCAGCCCCGTGACCGCCACCGGCAGCCCAAACATTGCGCTGAGCGCCGCTTCAGTGTCGGCCGCAAAGGCCAGCGTGTCCTGCGATGACACCCCCCGCATCACCACCGAAATCCGAGCCGCCTGTGCATCGCCGTCGAGCATCAGCGGACGGCCCACGTTCGCCGCAGCCTCCGCCGCCGCCGGCAGCACGGTAAGCCCTGCCGCGCGCACATCGTCCGGTAACTCACGCCACAGCGCCGCGATGCTGTCGGCCCGCGCCACCTCCGGCCTCAGCTCCAGCCACGCCACGGCCTCATCGGTCGCGCCGAGCAGCCCATCGCTCAGCGCCCCACCGGCCCGGCCAGTGTCCACCACAACGTCGATAATCGTCGTCCCGGACAGCTTCTGCTCAAACAGATCGGTGGCCCGCCGGATCTCGTACCGCTCGTCGAAATAGTGCGAAAACGTGTCGTCCACGGTGATTGTGGCGATGCTGACGAGCGCAGCCCCCGCCGCCACAACCGTCGCAAACAAAGGAATGCGCCGCCGCGCCGCAAGGCCTGCCGCCATGCTGCCCAAGAGCCGCTCCACCGGCGCGCGATGCGACGCCCGGCTCCGCGGCGCAATGTGGAGGAGGGCAGGCAGCACAAAGAATGTCAGCCCAAACACCCCCACCAGCCCGATGGCGACAAGGTTGCCAAGATCGCGAAACGGGGGCGCCTCGGCGATATTCAGCACCAAGAACGACAGCATCGTCGTCCCCAGCGACAACGCCACCGGTTTGCCGCACTTGGTGAGCGCCAGCTCCACCGCGCGCTTTTTGTCTTCCCCGCGGCGTATCGCGGCCTGCCACGCCCCCGCGACATGCACCGCGCTCGCCACCGCAAGTCCCATCAAGACGGCCGGCGTCGCTGACGATATGCCGTTCACCGGCCACTGCAGCGTGCTGAGCGTCCCCACCGTCAGCCCAAGGCTCGCCATCGCGAGCCCACCGACCACCACAGTCAGCGACAAGGACCCAAACGCTGCAAACAAAAGCGCTAGCAGCAGGCCGAGTTGGAGGCCGGCAAATTGATCCAGATCGTCCCGGCTCTCGCGCAAAAATGCAGCGTCAATCACGAGCCGCCCAGTCTGGATCAGCTCAAACGCTGTCCCCGCCTGCGCATTATCGCGGATTGCAGCGTGTGCGCCCGCGAGCTCCTCCACCAGCCCATTGTCGGAAATCGCCGGAATAATCGCGGCGACAGCCGCTACGCTATCATCGTCCGACACCAGCGGAGAGCCGCCGTCCGCCGGCCCCGCCGCAGCGACTTGCCGGGCAA
>CAKZYH010000036.1 GCA_937884725.1 uncultured Paracoccaceae bacterium | reverse complement strand
TCGCGGCGATGCTGCCGGCGACGGGCGGAGCACTTTACGGGAGAGCCTCCCACGGTTGGACGGCTTCGTTCCAACGCCCCGCCATCAGGACCAAGGTGAAGGGGCTTTACCTCGCGGGCGGCAGCGTGCACCCGGGGCCGGGCGTCCCGATGGCGGCCCTATCGGGGTGGACCGCGGCCCAGTCCATACGCGCGGACTTCGGTTTGACGCGAGCGTTCCCGCAGGCGGTTATGCCTGGTGGTACATTGACGGCATAAGCGAGGACGGCGAGCACGCCGTCACCATTATTGCGTTCATCGGCAGCGTTTTTTCGCCCTACTACGCCTGGTCGGGCCGGGACGATCCGCTGAACCACGTGTCGGTGAACGTGGCGCTGTACGGCAAAAAACCTCGCTGGGCGATGACGGAGCGGGGGCGCGGTGCTGGGCGGCAGGCTGAGATGTCCTACGCGGTGGGGCGCAGCGGGCTGTCGCTGGACGGCGATACGCTGACCATCCGAGTGGATGAGCGGTGCTGCCCCATTCCGCGCAAGGTGCGGGGCGAGATTAGGGTCTCGCTCGCACAGACGCTCGACCGGGTGCATGCGATTGACGGGGTTGGCGGGCATTTGTGGCGTCCGGTCGCCCCGGCGGCGCCGCTTGAGCTTGAGTTTGATGCGCCGAACCTGTCCTGGCAGGGGACGGGCTATGTGGACATGAACTGGGGCCGCGCGCCGCTGGAGAGCGATTTTCTGCAGTGGGATTGGATGCGGGCGGACCTCGGCGGCGGGGCATCGGCGATCTTTTATGACACCACGCTTGTGGGCGGTGATGGTCCCAGCATTGGCATGCGCGGCGATGGCCGGGTGATGGTGGCGGCCGATTTGCCGCCGAAGCATCAGCTGAAGCGCGGCATATGGGGTGTGCCGCGGGCGGCATGGTCGGAGGATCGACCGCCGATTATTCGCCGCACGCTGGAAGACACACCCTTTTATATGCGCACCGAGGTGGAGGTCGTGATTGACGGTGAGTCGCGGGCGGCCATTCAGGAGAGCTTGTCGCTGACGCGGCTGAAGAGCCCGGTGGTAAAAGCAATGTTGCCGTTTCGAATGCCGCGGCCGCCTTGGCGGGGGCCGCGCTGATCGCTCGGGCGATCTTGGGAGATGGGCGAGGGGCCGCGGGGTTAGCCCAACCTTACGGGGCTCAGCGCTAGCGTTTTTTGCGGGTGGCGCGGATCTCCCAAATGGCGAACGCCGCGATGCCGCCGACGATCAGGCCGACTTTCAGCAACATCAAGAGGTTGGCGTCCATCGGTTAAGCCCTTCTTTTGTCCCGCATTAAGTGCCGCATCTAAGCGGCGCCGCCGGCATACTTCATGTTTTTGCGCATCATCGCGTAGTTGAGCGCTGTGGCGAACGTCACCCAAGCGAAATAGGGCACGAGGAACAGCGCGGCCTGTTCGGAGACTGGCCAGAAGAGAGCGATGTTGACAGCGATGGCAGCCAGCATGAGGAACGCATCGATGAGGGCCAGTTCCATGCGCTTGGCGCCAAAGAACAACGCCGACCACCCGAAGTTAAAGACAAGCTGGACCCCATAGGCGATGAGTGGGACGAGCCGTTCGCCGGGTTCGGCCGCCATGTAAAAGGTGTAGCCAGACCAGGCGATCAGGGCGAAAATGAGCGTCCAGGCCGGTGCGAAGAGCCAGTCGGGCGGGGTCCAGGAGGGCTTGTTGAGCTCCTTGTACCACGCACCGGGTGTGAAAATTGCGCCGCCTGCAGCGGCGGCTGTGTTGGCGGCCACGAACACCGCGAGCACTAACCAGCTTTCAACCATACTTTGCTCCGTCCTCGTAGCCGCCGTTAAATGGCAGGCGATCCGCGCTGGTCTAGGGCGCGAATTGTCAGGGATAAGGCTTCTGCGGCACTGACCGCGCGCACGTCGTCGCGGCCGATGTCGCCGTATTCGTGGCGGGTGTGGAGGGTCACACCGTCAAAGTGGGCGGCAAAATGGACAAGGCCGACGGGCTTGTCGGGGCTCCCGCCGCCAGGTCCTGCAACGCCGGTGATGGCGACGGCGACGGTTCGCCCGCCCACGGCTGCCGCGCCGGCCTCTGCCATGGCGCGCGCCACTTCTTCGCTGACTGCGCCGTGGCGTTCGATGAGCGGGGCTGGGACACCGAGGCGGGCTTTAGCTTCGTTGGAGTATGTGATGAAGCCGCCGTACACGGCATCGGACGAGCCCGGGACGGACGTCAGCACAGCGCCGACGAGGCCGCCGGTGCAGCTTTCAACGGTTGCGATCAGCGCGCTGTGGCGCCGGGCCGCGGCCAGAGTGTCGTCGGCAGCAGCCACAAGATTGCTGGCAAACACGATCATATCCTCCATGCCGCTCATATTATTGCCATGAGGAGGCGTTTTCTTACCACGAGAAGCGCGGAGATGATCCTTTAAATGGCTGTTATCTGTCGTCTGAGCGGGGAATAGGCATGCATTCGCGTGATGTGCGTGTTTGGCCGCTTGCCAATTTTTGCTGCATGGCTAAGACTTAGGCACCGGGGTCGCGAGTCGAAAGCACGCCGGTAGGAGACGAGGTTCAATGCAGCCGCTCGCCATCGGCCCGGTGCAGCTTGAAAACGCCGTCATCCTCGCGCCCATGTCCGGCATCAGCGACGCGCCCTTCCGCCGCCTGGCTGAGCGCTTCGGCGCAGGACTCACGGTCAGCGAGATGGTCGCGTCCGACCGGTTGGTGGCGCGCGAGGCTGAGAGCGAGCTGAAGCTCGATCGCGGCGATGCGAAGGTTTTTGCCGTGCAGCTTGCGGGTTGCCGCGCTGAGGATATGGCGCATGCGGCTGAGATTGCCGAAGGGGCCGGTGCCGACATTATCGACATCAACATGGGCTGCCCGGCGAAGAAGGTCGTGGGCGGCGAGGCAGGGTCCGCGCTGATGCGTGATGTGCGCCATGCCGCATCGCTGATCGGGGCGACTGTAGCGGCAGTCAGCGTGCCGGTGAGCGTGAAAATGCGCCTTGGCTTCAGTGCTGACATGCGCAATGCGCCTGAGCTAGCGGCGCTCGCTGAAGCTGAGGGCGTGCGGCTGATCACAGTGCACGGCCGCACACGGTGCCAGCGCTACCAGGGGGACGCGGATTGGCGGGCAATCGCTGAGACGGTTGCCGCGGTGAGCGTTCCGGTGGTGGCGAACGGCGACTGTCGGTCGGCCGATGATGCGCGGCAGATGTTGGCAGCATCCGGCGCAGCAGGGGTGATGGTGGGCCGGGCAGCGGTCGGGGCGCCTTGGTTGCCCGGGCAAATCGCGGCGACGCTCGCGGGCCGCAATGTCGATGAGCCGTCAGCGGCGGATATCGCCCACATCGCGGTGGAGCATTTTGACCGCGCGGTGGCTCATTATGGGCCGG
Organism: uncultured Paracoccaceae bacterium; assembly: GCA_937884725.1. GTDB lineage: Bacteria > Pseudomonadota > Alphaproteobacteria > Rhizobiales > Amorphaceae > Acuticoccus. The sequence goes on along the minus strand of CAKZYH010000036.1, from coordinate 170 downwards.
AACTGGGCGTGCGGCTCATGCGCAAGCATACCAAAGCCTACGGCCTTCGTTCTGGGGTGCCGGCGACCTTGCTGCGCGCTGCGCTGACAGCGGCGGACCGGGTGGCAGCACGCGGGGCGCTGCGCGCAGCGTTTGCATCGGCCGACGCGCCTCAACAGTACGCCGCATGA
>CAKZYH010000035.1 GCA_937884725.1 uncultured Paracoccaceae bacterium | reverse complement strand
CACGCCTGCCACGGCCGCCTCGTGAACCACCCCGCACGCGCCATGAAAGGCGCCAACTGGGATGGCCGCGAAATGTCCTTCCGCCACGCGCCGGAGCTTTATGGCGCGATCCACTTCCACACCACCGATCTCACCGACTGCGCCTGGGACACCGACTTTGAATTCACCGTCCCCGCCGATCTGAAAAGCGGCTGCTACGCCATGCGCCTCAGCTGCGGCGATGCGCACGACACCATCCCCTTCTTCGTCCCCCCTCCCAAGGGGACTACCACAGCCCCGCTCGCCGTCCTCATCCCCACCTTCACCTACACCGTCTACGTCAACTACGACCGGGTCGACTTCAGCCCCGCCTACCGCGAGCGGTGCGACCAACTCGGCTTTGACTGCCTCTTCCCCGCCGACCACCCCGAGTACGGCCTCTCCACCTACAACGTGAACGCCGACGGCAGCGGCATTTGCCACTCCAGCATCCACCGCCCGCTCCTCAACGTGCGGCCCGGGCACCTGGCGTATCTGGACTATCGCGGCTCGGGCCTGCGCCACTACGGCGCCGACATGCACCTCATCACCTTCCTGGAAGAGGAGGGCATTGCCTACGACATCATCACCGACCACGAGCTCGACGATGAGGGCATTTCGGCCATCGAAGGCTACGATGCGCTTCTCACCAGCTCGCACCCCGAGTACCACACCGCCACAACCCTCGACGCGCTGACGGCCTACCGCGACCGCGGCGGCCGCTTCGCTTACCTTGGCGGGAACGGATTTTACTGGCGCGTCGCGCGGCATCCCGAGATGCCCAACGTCATCGAAATCCGCCGCGGCGAGGGCGGCATCAGAGCGTGGGCGAGCGAGCCCGGCGAATACTACCAAGCCTTCGACGGTCACTATGGCGGCCTCTGGCGCCGCTCAGGCCGGCCACCGCAAGAACTTGCCGGTGTCGGCTTCTCCTCCCAAGGGCCGCTCGAAGGCTCGCACTATCGCCTTCTCGCCGACGCCAACGACCCCCGTGTCGGCTGGCTGGTCGCGGGTATCGACGGCCCACTCTTCGGTGGCGCCGGTTTATCGGGCGGCGGAGCGGCCGGCTTCGAGCTCGACCGCGCCGACAGCCGCCTCGGCACACCCGACCACACCGTCGTCCTCGCCCGCTCGGAAGGGCACTCGGACGGCTTCATCGTCGTCCACGAGGAGCGCCTCACCCATCTCACTAACATCCCGGGCGAGCCGCTCGACGACCTCGTCCGCGCTGACATGACCTTCTTTGAAACCTCGTCCGGCGGCGCAGTCTTCGCCGTCGGCTCCATCACCTTCTGCGGCAGCCTGCCCGAACGCGGCGGCGACCCCGACGTGCGTCAGCTGATGAAAAACCTCATCACCCGCTTCCTCGACAAAACACCCTTCGCGATGCCGGCTTAGCGCCACGGTCGAATTCGATCATGCATGGCCAGAACGGGCTGGCGCCGTCTATGGCTCTAGCAGAAGGAAGCGAGATCCATGGCACCTGTCACGATTGCGCCCTTTGAAGCTGCACAAAGATATGCCGTGATCGACCTCGCAATCCGCGCGTGGACAGGCGTTCTCGACAAGACAGCCGAGGACGTTCCGCGCTTCGTCTATGACAACTTTTATCCGAGCGGCTGGCAGGCGCGGCAGAGGGCGGATATCGGCGCGCTTCTCGACACCGAAGCGCAGAACGTGTGGGTCGCACTTTCGGCTGATGAGGTTGTGGGCTTTCTAGGCCTGCGTTGCCATCCCGAGGACCGAATGGGAGAAATCGTGATCATCGCGGTCGATCCCCGCCATCAAAGGCGCGGCATCGCCCGGCAGCTCATGGCATTTGCGGACCAGTACTTTGGTGAGGCGGGTTTTGCGATGGTGATGGTCGAGACCATCGGTGACAGCGGCCACGCGCCAGCGCGCCAGACCTACGAGGCGGCTGGATATCAGCCCTGGCCCGTCGCGCGGTACTTCAAAAAGCTCTAGGTCACGACGTTGATGAAGGCATGCCCTACG
>CAKZYH010000034.1 GCA_937884725.1 uncultured Paracoccaceae bacterium | reverse complement strand
GGGACGCCGCCTGATGCGGTGATCCTTGGTGCGCTGCTTGTTCAGGGGGTGCGCACTGGGCCTGCCCTGTTCGAGGGTGGTGCCAACATCGTCTACACCTTCATTTTTGGGCTGCTTTTGGCGACCATACTGATGCTCCCCGTCGGGCTGATGGTCGGCCGGTTTGCCTATGGCGCGATTATGCGCTCGCCTAAATCGCTGCTGGTCCCGGTGGTCGCGTTCATGACCGTGATCGGTGCCTATGCGATCCGCAACTCAGTCTCCGACGTTGCGATCATGATAACGCTGGGCGCTATCGGCTGGGTCGCGGCGAACCGGGGCTTTGCGGTGTCGCCCATCGTGTTGGGGCTCATTTTGGGGCGCATCGCCGAGCAGGGCTTTGTGCAGAGCTGGACCATTGGCTCGGCGATTGGGAACCTGCCGGCTCAGTTTTTCGGGCGGCCGCTGTCGATTGCGATCATCATTCTAACGGCGATTACGTTCATTTATCCGTTCATTCCGCGGCTGCGCGGGGCGGTCCAGCGGCAGTCCGCGCCGCCGCCGGAGATGACTGCCGAACACCCCACCACCAGCGCGGGGGCCAAGTGGCGGGAGGCCATCGCGCTGGCGGCGTTCGGCATCGTTGCTGCGGTGGTGATCGGTCAGATGTGGGGGCGGACGCAGGAAGCCGCCGTGTTTCCGATGACCGCTGCGATCACGATGGCCGTGCTTGTCGTGCTGGCGTTTTTGAAGCTCGCGATCACCGGCACCGTGACTGAGGAGGACACTCCGGGGTCGCGGGTACGGCGGGCTCTGGTGCCGCTGGTGATGCTGGCAACAACGTTCGCGATTCCGGTGCTCGGCTTTGGTGCGTCCGGGATTTTGATGGCGCTGGTGCTGTACTTCGTGGCCGAGCATGAGCCGCGGCCCATCGGCCAACGGTTGGTGCTGATGGCGGCGATTGCGGCCATCGTCGCGGCCTTTACGTTCGCGTTTACCGAGCTGTTGTCCGTGCCGCTGCCGGACGGGCTGCTCTTTTAACGGGCGAGATCGTGCATCAGGGGGATGAGGTCTGACTTTGCTTCAAACCCGATGCCCGGCAGCGTGCTGAGATCCACCATGCTGTCGGCGACGGTCTGGTCGTCGCCGAAGCCGCCGAAGGGGCGGAACACATCCGGATAGCTTTCGTTGCCGCCGAGGCCGAGGCCGGCTGCGATGTGGAGCGACAGCTGGTGGCCGCCGTGCGGGATGCACCGCCGTGGCGACCAGCCGTGCTCGCGCAGCATCGCCATGGTGCGCATGTATTCCACCAGGCCGTAGGAGAGCGCGCAGTCGAACTGGAGCCAGTCGCGGTCCGGCCGCATGCCGCCGTAGCGGATGAGGTTGCGGGCATCCTGCATCGAGAAGAGGTTCTCGCCGGTGGCCATGGGATGGGGGTAAATCCCGGCCATCGCGGCCTGTAGCCCGTAGTCAAGCGGGTCGCCGATCTCCTCGTACCAAAAGAGGCCGTAGGGCTCGATGGCTTCAGCGTAGGCGATGGCGGTTTTGAGGTCGAAGCGGCCGTTGACGTCGACCGCGAGGTTCTCGCCGCCGCCCACCACCTCGATGGCGGCTTCGATGCGCTCAATGTCCTCATCGAGCGGTGCGCCGCCGATCTTCATTTTGCAGACGCGGTAGCCGCGGTCGCGATAGGAGCGCAGCTCGTCTTGGAGCGCGCTGACGTCCTTGCCGGGATAGTAGTAGCCGCCGGCGGCGTAGACGAAGACTTTTTCGTCAGGCGTTCCGGCGCCGTACCGCTCGGCAAGCACTGTGGCGAGGGGCTTTTCCTCGATCTTTGCCACCGCATCCCAGACGGCCATGTCGACCACGCCGACGGCGACTGAGCGTTCGCCATGCCCGCCCGGCTTTTCGTTGGCCATCATGACGTCCCAGATGGCGAATGGGTCGAGGTTGCCGGCCGCATCGTCGATGAGGCTTGCGGGGTCGGCTGCGGTGAGGCGCGGCAGGATGCGTTCCTTAAGAATGCCTGTCGCGCTGTATCGTCCGTTGGAGTTGAAGCCGTAGCCGACGACGGGGCGTCCATCGCGAATGACGTCGGTCACCACTGCGACCAGCGAGCAGGTCATCGCGGAAAAATCGATGTACGCGTTGCGGATGGGGGAGGCGATGGGGTGCGTGGTGACGCGGATATCGACGATGCGCATGGGGGGCCTTGGGTGATGCGATGGGCCCGGAGGCGGCGCTGGCGGGGCTTTTCAGCCCGCCCGCGCCAGGACCGCCGGCCGGTCCCTCCAACATGGCGCTATGTGGCCAACGTCAACCAGCGCCCCAGTCCGCTGCCGCTGAGGACGGCGGATTGAACCTCTTCCAGCGTGCCGTTCAGTTCGTTGAGCCCGCCAGCCAACTCCGGCGGCATGGCGACCTGGCGCAGAGGCCTTTCGCCTGCCGGCGTCGTCGCGAGGGTGAAGACGATGTCAGCGACCTCCTGCGGATCAGGCGCTGGGGTGTCTTCCATCTGCTGTTCGGCGACGGCGATGTGCTCGGCGTAGTCGCGCGCACGGGCCTGATCGTCCGGCGAGAGGCTTGCCATCATGTCAGCGAAATAGCGTCTGCTGTTGGGTTTGATTCTAGTTGCGTAGTCGCTGGGTTGAATGATTGCGACCTCCACGCCGAAGGGGTGCAGCTCGTAGGCGGCGCTCTCGAACATCGCCTCCTGCGCGAACTTTGTGGCGCAGTACATGCCGCTGGTGGGCATAACGATCCGTCCGAGGCCAGATGACATCTGGATGATGAGCCCGCTGCGGTTGCCACGCATGATGGGCGCCACGGCGCGAAGAAGCCGCAGTTGGCCGAAGACGTTGGTTTCGAAGCTTTGGCGTGCGGCGTCCATGGACAGTTCGACCGGCCCGGGGATGTTGATGCCCGCGTTGTTGAACAGGACGTCGATGGTGCCGGCCCGTTCCATGGCTTGGGCGACGCCGGCGTCCACAGAGGCGTCGCTGTCCACGTCGATTTCGATGATCTCGAGCGGCAAATCCTCATTGCGCGCTAGGGTGCGCAACGAGTTGGCCGCGTCGGCATTGGATGTTTCGGCGTTGCGCATCGTGGCGATCACGTGGAAGCCGCTCCTCGCAAGGGTCGTGGCGCTCACCCGCCCGAAGCCTGACGAGGCGCCGGTGATGAGCGCGACGGGGCGTCCGCTGGCGTGGCGCGTCTCGGCGGCTGAGGCGGCCGACGCGGCGGAGGCGATGACGCCGAAGGTCATGGGCATGGCGCCGAGTGCCGCAACGAAGGAGCGGCGGGCGATGGAATGCGTGGCGCGGTTCCTGGTGGGATCGGCCATGGATACTCTCCGTCTAACAGTGTTACCGAGCTTGGGTCGCAGTGGCTGTCGAGCGGGAGCGCCCTCGCTTGACAGTGTAAAGTGAGGCCGATCTTGACAGTGTCAAGTCGCGATCAAACCAGTCCTGGTGCCGCACGCGATGTGCGTGCTGAGTTGATCGACGCTGCGCTTGCGATCCTGCACGAGGACGGCTTGGAGAAGCTCACCTTGCGGCGGGTGGCGGCGCGCGTTGGCGTCAGTCACGCGGCGCCAGCGCATCACTTCCGCGGGTTACCGCACCTTTTGGGCGCGCTGTGCGGGATCGGCTTTGAGGCGTTGTCCGATGAGATGGAGGCGGGGATGGCTGCCGCTGGCGATAATCCGCGAGAGCGGTTGCTTGCCGTCTGCGAGGCGTATGTGGCGTACGCGGAAGCTAATCCGGGTTTGATTTCCCTGATGTTCAATGCGGGAAAGGAGCGGGTCGAGAAGGCGGCTTTCGGAGGCTCAGGCCAGCGCGCGTATACGATCTTGCGGGAAGGGTGCGCGCCGTTTGCGCCAGCCGGGGCGGAGGCTGATTCGCTTGAAACCCAGATATGGTCGCTGATCCACGGCTTTGCGTTCCTCAGCATTGGTGGGCGGTTCGATAACCCCGGCCGGATCACGAAACGACCGGAAATCCGCGATGTTCTTCCGCCGCTGACGCTGCGCACGTCCTAGTCGCAGGCGCGGGCAGGCGATGGCGCCGGTCACTGCGCGCTGGGTTCCATGAGCCAGCGGTTGGGCCCGACTTGGCGCAGACCTTCGCGGTCGCCGGCGCGGGCGTCCTCGTTGAGTAGGCGGTCAAGATCGGCGCCAAACTCTGGGCTGTAGATATGGTAGAGGTGTCCGGTAGGGTCCCCGATGCTCAGCTCGCTGAGGTCGATGACTTCAACACCCTCAAGCCGCGAGAAGTCGTTTGAGGCCTGCCCCAGGCGCGGATAGCCGTGGACTTGCTGCGAGAGGGCGAGCGGCAAGTCGCCCGCCGCGACGTAGACTGTGAGTGACGCGGTGATTGGCAGGATCCGCGGCAAGAAGCGCTCGAAGATTTCGAAATCCATGTCGGGTGCGATGAGGACAACATTGCCGAGCTGCGTGTCCGGTCGCCGGTTCACCACCTCGTAGAGCGCCAAAACAACGCCGCGCGCTCCGAGGCTGTGCCCGATCACATCAACGCCGGGGCCATCTTCAGCATCGACACTCAGGATGAGTTCCGCGAGGTCCGGCGCGCTCCAAAACATATCGGCCTCGTCGCGCACATAGTTCGACACGATGCCGTCCGAGGGCCAGCTGAACCACAACAAGCGGTCGGCGAGGTTTGCATTGCTTTGGAGGATCGCGGCGCGGCGGCACCCTTTTGCGAAGTCCATGTTGTAGCCGTGGACGTAGATTGCCCGCGGACCCACATTGGTTTGTGCCCCATCGCGTTCGATGACGTCTGCTGGCGCCAACTCCTCCAAGCCGTCGATGCGCAGGAACTCTGTTTGGACGTATGCCGGCACAGACGTGACGAGGGACTGTAGCCCGCCGAAATCGAGTGCGCGGACCGTGCAGACGCCCGCGCTTAACGTGCCGCGGCCGTCGCCGAAGAAGCGGGTGGGGTCGTCGGAGCCCGTGCGGTCGCGCACTGTGAGGAATGTGATGTCGACGTTGCCAAATTCGGCCTGCGCGTGGGCGTACTGTGCGTGCAAGCCGGTAAACGCTGAGACCAGAAGTGCGAGTGCGGTGAGCGCCACCATCGGTCGCCTGATTGGAGTGCTCGGTGCCCCGGCATCGCGGAAATAGAAACTGTGTTTGGTCGTGGTTTGCATGGGGGGCGTGGGATAGGCTGTTGGACAGCGTTTGAGCTTGGCTGAGTGGCGAGGCTTTAGGAAGCCCGCACCGCAGTCCGCCGAGGCCCACTCGCGTTCGGCAGTTCAAAGCGTGGAGACATCGCCTGACGTGAAAGTCCTCAGCACTTATTTCGGTCGCTTGTCGGTTCCGTGTCTTCTGCTTGGCCTTTTGTTTTTTGCAGCCTCGCTCACGCCGTCGCTCATCCCGCGTGGGCCTGTGGTTCAGGGCGTGCTGGGAGGGCTTGTGACCGCGATTGGCTACCTGATCGGCTATTGCGTTGTGCTGTTGTGGCGCGCTGCGGATCTGCCGCGGCTGTCCGGGTGGCCCGGGATTATCCTGACCGGGTTGGCGGCTTTGCCTGTCCTTGGGTTCTTTTTGTGGGTCTTACAGTCGAGCCTGACGTGGCAGAACGATCTGCGCGAGAAGATGGGGATGGAGCCTTATGAAGCTCTGGGGCTCGCCACCATCGTTGGTCTTGCCGTCGTCACGTTTACGCTGGCGTATGGGGTGGGCCGGCTTGTTGCGGGCCTCTTTCGACTTATCCGGGGGCGCCTTTACCGGGTTATGCCTCCGCGGCGCGCGAACATTTTGGGGTTTGTTGCGGTTGTGCTGATCCTGTTTGTCGTCACGCGCGATGGGATCATTGATGTCGCTGTGCGCAGTTTCGATGAGAGCTATGAGGCGGCGCAAGCCCTGTTTGATCAGGCGCCGCCCAGACCCACCGAAGCGCGGATGACGGGGAGCGACGCTTCGCTGATCGATTGGGGTGCCATCGGCACACCGGGGCGCAACTTCATTTTGTCGGGGCCCACTGCAGAGGATATTACTGCGTTTACCGGGCGACCCGCGCTGGACCCAATTCGGGTCTATGTGGGCCGGGCCAATGGCGACACGCCGCAGGAACGCGCTGCGTTGGCGCTGGCAGAGCTGCAACGCCAGGGGGCGTTCGAGCGCGAAGTCTTGATCGTGACGAGCCCGACGGGGACGGGCTGGATGGACCCTGGGTCGCACGATCCGGTCGAGTACATGCACGATGGCGACATTGCGACTGTGTCGGCGCAATACTCGTACCTGCAGTCGCCGCTGGCGCTGATCTTTGAGACGAGCACGGGGTTGGAGCAGGCGACCGCGCTGCAGGACGCGATCCACGCCCACTGGAGAACTCTGCCGGCGGACGATCGCCCGCGGCTTTACGTGCACGGGCTCAGCCTTGGGGCGTGGTCGTCGATGTACGCCACCAACTTGTTCCGCTTGCTGGATGATCCGATTGATGGGGCGTTTTGGGCTGGACCGCCGTTCCCGTCGGCGTTTTGGCAATATGTCCAGAACCACCGCAACGATGGGTCGCCCTGGGTGCTGCCCACCATCGGGGACGGTTCGCTGGTCCGCTATGCGTCGAACTTTGCCGATGCGTCAGAGGCGGAGGCGGATTGGGGCCCCATGCGGATTGTGTTCTTGCAGCACTCCAGCGATCCCATCGTCTTTTACGATCCTCTGTCGGTATGGCGCGCGCCGCCCTGGATGCTGGAACGTCCGGCGCCTGACATGTCCGATCATCTGATCTTCATGCCGGTGGTGACACAGTTCCAATTGGCCTTGGACATGGCCTTATCGTTCGGTGCGCCGGCGGGGTTTGGGCACGCTTACTACGCGCACGGCTATATCGAGCCGTGGGTCCAGGTGACCGCGCCGGAGGGCTGGACCGACGCCGACACTGAGCGGTTGAAGGCCCATTGCGACAACGGCTTTCAGGCTGGCTGCTCCAATGGCGCGCGGTAGGGTGTGGGCTAAAGGGTGCCGGTGCTGATGATCTGCAGGAGCGCCGTGAGCACGGCATCGGCTGCGACGGCTGCGAGCACCATCCCCATCACCCGGCTGACAATGGCTGCACCGGAATTTCCGATCACCCGGATGATTGGCCCAGCGAGGAGCATGAATACGTAGGCGACGCCGATGATCCCCACCATCACGACTGCCGTCACCGCCTGCTCGGGCACGGAAAACTGGTTGTTGTCGGTGAGGAGGACGATTGCCAGCATTGCGCCGGGTGAGGCGAGCGAGGGCACTGCCAGCGGGAAGATCGCAGGGGATGGTCGTTCTCTGGCAGGTTTGTTTGCGTCCGCATCGACAGAGTGAATGTCGGTTTCCTGCTTCGCCTCGCCGAAGATCATCGTCAGCGCAAACAAGAACAGGATAATGCCTCCCGCGACTTGGAAAGAGAGCAAGCTGATATCCAGAGCATCAATAAGAATCTGACCCAAGACGAGGAAGAAGAGCAACACACCGATGCTCACGAGAGAGGCAACGAGGGCTGTCTTCCGCCGCGCCTTTGCCGCCATTCCCGCAGTCACAGCGATAAACACTGGGATTGTGCCAATGGGGTCGATGACAACCCAAAGGGTCACGACTTCGGTGAGGATATCTATGGCCATTGTCCAACCGGAAATGCGTTAGTGGTCGGCACAATAACGCTGTTCGGCGGCAACGCTATTTGATTTGTGCGGACAGTTTTGTCGGGCCGCTTTGCAAGAGCCGTGACGACCGATTGTGCCAGCGGCTTTTGTATGTGGCCGGCTGCCGCGAAATTCTTCAGTAGGTGTACCAAAAACCGATGCTACCGCCCAGTTCACGTACGGCGTTGCGGCCTGCCACAGTCGCGATCCCGGACACCGCGATCTGCATCTTGTCGTTGACCTTGCGGACCACGCTGCCCGAGACCTTGTGATAACTCACGTCGTTGTCGGTCTCCCAGGTGGAGAAGGACTGCGCGAGCAGCATCCAACGCGGCCGGGGGCGAGTGCCTAAGGTGAAATCGACCTTGATCTCGTCGCTGTCCTTCTCCTGCACGCGGAACCGGTAGGCCGCCTGCAAATCGGCAAACACGCGCTTGCCGTAAATGTTGGTGCCGTAACCTGCGAGGAGGCGTGTTTCCACCGCCGGGCCATCGGACGGCGCCTTGAGGCCGCTGGATGCGAAACCGCCGGACAGGCCGACCAGCTGGCCGGACAAGACCCAATTGGGTGCCTTGAAGAGCTGCAGTCGCGCGCCGGCCCCAATTGCGCCATAGGAGTTGGCTTCTGGCTGGTAGAAGTTGGGCAGCACCTCCTGCTCGACGCTTTCTTCGCGCAGGTCCGCTTCGGCCACCAATGTGAGCCAGGAGCGCAGGCCATATTCAAACCCGCCCCGCAACTCGAACTTGCGGTACTCCGGGACGCTAATCAGCTTGCCTTTGTCGTCGAAGCCATGATCGCCATAGGTGAAGCTGCTCATGACCCGGATTTCGCTTTGGCCCTTCGGAAGAGTCCATGCGCCAGCAAAAACAGGAGTTTGTGCGCTGGCGAGCATTGCCGCGATCACCACTAGCACACCACCGAATCGGACCACCGCAAACGCCCCGTCCAAAACGCATCGAAACGCAACCAAGGATTACATCAACCCACAGTTTTGTAAACGCTTCGCCACACTTTTGACGAGTAGTTGTGCATTCAAGCCGAATTTGTATGGTGCGCTCCGGCGCGAGAGTGGCGGAATCGGTAGACGCAGACGACTCAAAATCGTCCGCCGCAAGGCTTGGGGGTTCGAGTCCCCCCTCTCGCACCATCTTTGATGCGCTAACGCGCTTCGCGCTGCTTGAGCGGTTTTTGTGGCGCTACCGCGCTGCGCGCTGCTTGAGCGCGTGGGTGGGTAATTCCGTACGGATTCGCCGCTTGGTCGCGTAGCAGGCTCTCGGCGCGCTAGCCTTTGCAGCAGTGATCGATGATCTGATCCAGCACCCGCTCGCACGACGCCAGTTGGCTGATCGCGATGAACTCGTCAGCCTTGTGGGCCTGGGCGATGGCGCCGGGGCCGAGGACCACTGTCGGGATGCCCAGATCGCCTGCGAAACTGCCCGCCTCGGTGCCGAAGGCGACTTTCGCGTGATCGTTGCGGCCCGCGAGGCGCTTGGCGAAGGTCACGACCGGTGCGTCAGGCGGGGTGTCGAGGCCGGGGACGGAGATGATCATCTCAAGGGTCACGCCGCAGGACGGGTCGCGGGCGGCCATTTCGTCGTTGAGGCCTGCGACAAATTCGGTCAGCGCGTCGTGCTCGGGCTGCAAATCGACCTGGGGCAGCATCCGGTACTCGAAATCGACCGACGCTGAGGCGGGGACGATGTTGAGCGCATTGCCGCCCGTGAAGATGCCGACATTGGCTGTCGAATGAGGCAGATCGTAGAGCCCGTCCTGAGCCCCCGCGGCAAGCCGTGCTGCCGTTTCGTCGATGTAGGCGACGAGGCGGGCGGCGTAGCTGACGGCGCTGACGCCCTGCGGGGCGAGCGAGGAATGGCAGGCGAGGCCGGTAAAGTCGGCTCTGTATCGGCGGGTGGTTTTGTGGGCGGTCACCACGCCCATGCTGGTGGGCTCGCCGACGATGCAGGCTTCATAATGGAGTGGCTTTTCTTTCAGTGCCGCGACGAGCGTCAGCACGCCCTGGCAGCCCACTTCCTCGTCGTAGGAGAAGGCGAGGTGGATCGGCTTTTCGAGCGGCGCCTCCACCATGGCGGGGACTTTCGCGAGGCAGGCGGCGAGAAAGCCCTTCATGTCTGCTGACCCACGACCGTAGAGCTTGCCGTCCCGCTCGGTGAGCGTGAACGGGTCTGTTGACCAGTCTTGTCCGTCCACCGGCACCACGTCGGTGTGGCCGGACAGGACGATGCCGGCGGCGTCGGCCGGGCCGATGGTGGCCCACAGGTTGGCTTTTTCGCCCGTGGCGTCATAGACGCGTTCGCTCTCCACGCCATAGCGCGCCAGGTAGGCTTCGACCCATTCGATCAGCGGTAGGTTCGAGTTGCGGCTGGTAGTGTCGAACCCCACGAGGGCCGCGAGGATCTCCTGGGTGCTCGCTGTGGTGCTCGCCTTGGCGTTTGCCGGCGCATCCGCATCAATGACTGCCATGGTGACCCTCTCTCCCGCTTTACGCTTCACATGGAGGCTGCACTCGGCGCGCCAAGCTCTCACATCTGCGGGATTTTTTCGCCCCTCGCGGAGAAGGCGGCGGTTTGGTCGAGCCGTTTGCGCCGCGTTGGCTCCGTCTTGGCCAGCTTGATCCAGCGCAGGACGTTGCGGCGGTACGAGGGGGCTGCGTTGTCGAAAAAGCTGGCGGCGCCGGCGGTTTCATCGAGGGTTTGCCGCAAATCGTCCGGCACGATCAGCGCGTCCACGTCGTCCATGAAGGTCCAGAGGCCGCTGGCCTTTCCTGACTCGATGGATTTGAGGCCGGCTGGCTGCATGCGGCCATCGGCGATGAGGGCTGCGGCGCGGTCCTTGTAGGTTTTCGCCCAATGTTCGGTTTTGCGGCGGGAGATGAGCTGCATGGTGCGCTCATCGTCGAGTTTTCGGCGGATGCCGTCGATCCAGCCATAGGCGACCAGCGCGTCGAGCACCTCGCCGGTGGAGACGAACTTGTCGGGCACCGCCTTTTTGAACGTGACGAGCCAGACAGTGTCGGCGGCGCTGTGGTTCGCCTCGAGCCAGTCCCACAGCGCGTCGACTGAGGCGATCTCGACCTTTTCGTAGTCATCGTTGCCGATCAACGGACCGTCCTTCCCGCAAATGCTGCCGATGCCATGCGTGGCAGTAGCACCCAGAGCGTCACGCCTCGTGCGAGGAGCCACAGGTTAAGGGCGAGCCAAAGGCCGTGGTTGCCAAAAAGCTCGCGGCCCACCCACCATGCGGCCATGAACACGATGAGGGACACGATCATCATGTTGCGCATGGTGCGCGTCCAGGCGGCGCCGATGTAAAATCCGTCCATGACGAAGGCGATCATGCCGGTGAGGGCGGTGAGGGCGGCCCACGGCAGGTATGTGGTCGCCATCGCTCGGACGTCTTCGGCGGTGGTCATGAAGGCGACGAACGGGCCGCCCGTCGCGAGCCAAAGGACTGTGATGGTGAGCGACACGCCAGTTCCGACGAGGAGCGTGAGACGGACCGTTTTGTCGAACGCTTCGCGGCGTCGTGCGCCCAGCGCGCGGCCGCCGAGCGCCTCGGCCGCGGTGGCGAGGCCGTCTAGGAGGTAGGTGGACAGCGAGAAGATGTTGAAGATGATGGCGTTGGCCGCGAGGACCAGATCGCCGCCGCGCGCGCTCGCTGCATTGAAGAAGGCGAAGGCGGCGATGAGGATGAGCGAGCGCAGCATCAGGTCGGCGTTAACCGACATTACTCTGATGACGGCGGCTCGCTCCGCCAGCTGGCGCCACGGCGGGGGACGCAAGATGCCCGCGCGGGCCATCACCATGACGCCGCCGGCGAGCATCACGACCTCCGCCGCGTTGCTCGCCCAAGCGACGCCGGTGATCCCCCAGCCGAAGCCGTAGACGAAGGCCACCGACAAGACGATGTTGGTGAGCGCGAGGAGTGTCTGGAGAACGAGGGCGAGCTTGGCTTGGCCAAGCCCCAGCATCCATCCGAGAATGGCGTAGTTCGCGAGATGCAGCGGTGTGCCCCAGGCCCGCGCGACAGCGTATTCGCGCAGTGGATCGGCGACTGCCGCGCTCGCCCCCATGATGGTGAGAAACGCCCACAAGATGGGCTCTATGAAGATGACCACCAGCACGCCGAACACCGCGGCCAGCGCCAGAGCGCGCCACAAGGTCAGGCGGATTTCGTGGGGCTCGCCGGCGCCGAAAGCTTGCGCCACCCAGGCGGTGGTGGACATGCGCAAGAAGTTGAGCCCACCGCCGATAATGTTGAACAACAGCGCGCCGAGCGCGACGGCGCCGATCACTGCAGCCGTTCCGCCCTGACCGATGACGGCCATGTCCACAAGGCCGATGAGGGGCGTCGACAAGTGGGCGAGCGACATTGGCACGGCGATGCCGAACACCGCGCGCAAGGACACATCGAACGGGCGCGCCGCGGCGTCTGCCATGC
>CAKZYH010000033.1 GCA_937884725.1 uncultured Paracoccaceae bacterium | reverse complement strand
AACCGCATGCGCGAGAACGGCAAAGAGCTGTTCGAGTGGCTTGAGGAAGGCGGCTACTTCTACGTCTGCGGCGACGCCCTGCGCATGGCCAAGGATGTCGATGCCGCGCTGCACGAGCTCATCGCCGAGCACGGCGCCATGTCCAAGGATGAAGCCGCGAGCTACGTCGGCGGCCTGAAGCGCGAAAAGCGGTACCTGCGCGACGTATACTAAGCGCAGCGCACCCAACCAAAGAAAGAAAAGCCGGGCGCCACAAATGCCCGGCTTTTCTTATACCGGCACGGGCTCAGCCCGGCGCTTCAGAAGCTGGATCCCCACCACTGGGGCCACCACAGCAAGCCCAATCAGATCAGCCTGCCAGCTGGGCGCCACTAAAATCAGCCCCGCGACCGCCGCCAATATGCGCTCCAGCACGTTCATGTGACGCCACCAGTCCCCCACCACAGCGGCCGACAGCGTAAAAACGCCAAACAGACACGACGCTGCGCAGTAGGCGAACTCGATCAAGTCAAAGCCCGTCGACGACACGATCAGCAGCACCGGCGCGTACACAAACGCCATCGGCGCCAACACCTTGCCAAGCCCGAGCGTGAACGCACTCAGCCCAGTCCGAAATGGGTTGGCGTTAGCAATCGCGGCCGCAGCATAGGCTGATGTACAGACAGGCGGCGTAATCTCAGCCACCACGCCATAGTACAGCACGAACATATGGCTCGCGATGGGCGGAATGCCGAGCTGCGCCAGCGCCGGCTGCGCCACCGACACCAACATGATGTAAAGCGCAGTTGTCGGAACGCCGGCGCCCATCAAAATGCAGGCGAGGGCAATGAAAACGAGGCTGATGAAAAGCGTCAGATCCCCGACCGAAAACAGCACGAACTCGCCGAACGTGAAGAGCCACGCAATGTCGTTGCCAAGGTTCGTCGCCGCCTGGGTCACCATGAACCCAATGCGGAACCCAATCCCGGTGGTGTTGATGACGCCAATGACGATGCCAACCGCGGCCGACGCCGCACCGACCGCCAGCGCATAACGCACCCCGGTCTCAAACGTATCGGCCATCTCCGACACAGTCGTGCGCTGCTGCGGATTGAAAACGCAGATCACCGACAAGATCAGCAAAATCACCGCCATACCGGGGTCAAACCCACCGTCGGAGTACTTCCAGACCACGAAGGCCATGAAAGCCACCGGCAAGGTGAGCGTCACAGGTGCGCGAAACCGCGCCATCCCGGTAATCAGCGCCAGCGATATCCCGCAAAACGCCGACATAAAGGGCGTGTAGCCGGAGAACAACACCACCAGCAGGCCGAGGAGGGGCACAATGTTGGCCCAGCCCTTCGCCCACACCGCTTTCAAAAGCGGCAGCTGCTCCTTGGTTAGGCCCTTCAGACCCAGACGCTTCGCCATCAAGTGCACGACCGCAAACACGCCGGTGTAGTGCAGCAGCGCTGGGAAAATCGCTGCGATGACGATGGTCGTGTACGGCACCTCCAAAAACTCGGCCATGATGAAGGCCGCCGCGCCCATGATGGGCGGTGTAATCTGCCCGCCCGCAGACGCCGCCGCCTCCACACCGCCCGCAAAGTGCCCCGGATAACCAAGCCGCTTCATATTCGGGATTGTGAGCGCACCCGTCGACACAGTGTTCGCGACTGACGAGCCCGAAATCGTGCCAAAAAACGCCGAGGACACCACCGACACCTTCGCCGGGCCGCCGATATAGCGCCCGGCAAGGATGGTCGCGTTGTCGATAAAGAGCTGCCCAAGCCCCGTGCGCTGCGCAATCACGCCAAACAGCACGAAGTGGAACACGATCGTCGACACCACCCACAGCGTGACGCCAAAAATCCCCTCCGACGGGAAATACATGGAGGACACGAACGTGTTGAAGCGCACGCCTGGGTGCTGAAGGATCCCCGGAAAGTACGGGCCAAACAGCGCGTAGGCGATGAAAACACAGATGATCAGCGGCAGAATAAAGCCCAGCGTCCGCCGCGCGATGTCGAGGACCAGAACAATCAAGATCATGCCGAACGTCAGATCAAAGCCGTTCGGGTCCCCCATGCGGAACGTCATCTCATCGATGCCGAGCCACGGAATGCCGCGCCAGGCAACGCCGATATAAAGCGCCGCCATCACCCCCAAAACCATGAGCGCGATGTCGTAGTAAGGCACGCCCCCCAGCACAAAGCGCCCCTCATGGAGCTGCAACGCGCGCTTTGTCTTAATCAGCGGGAACAGCGCATAGGTGAGGATGAACAGGCCCGACAGGTGCCAGCCCATGTGCCAGTAGTCAGGCGGAACGCCGAAGCCGGCCGTCAAATAGTGGTAGATCGCAAACGCGAGCGCGACCACGCGCAAGAACCGCCCAAACGCCGGGGTGACTTGGCGCGTGGCAGCGCCCTCATCATACTTGCGCTCAATCTCTTCGAGTTGTTCAGCGCTGGGCGCATCAGCCTCGGCGGGGTCGAAATCGCGCGTGGCATTCATGCGGCCATCCTTGGGCGGGCGTCACAAAAAAGGGGCGGCGCTGGGGAGCGCCGCCCGAAAGCCTTAGAGAAGGCCGGCTTCTTTGTAGAAGCGCTCCGCACCGGGGTGCAGCGGAACGCCCAGCGCGTCCATGCCGTCGAGCGCAGTGTCAGGCGTGATGACCTTGCCCTTGGGGTGACCGTTGTCGAGAAGCTTGCGCGTGTTGTCGTTCCACAGCGCCTTCGTGATCCCATAAACGAGCTCTTCATCGAGGTCTTCCGACACGATGAGAAGCGCGGACACAGCGGGCGTCGCAGTGTCGTAGTCAACGCCTTCGTAGGTCCCAGCCGGGATCGAGGACGGAATGTAGGCGGGGATCAGCTCATTGATCTTCGCAAGATCCTCGTCCGAGAAGGAGTGCAGCTCCATGCCCCGCGTCGAGGCGAGCTGGACCATGGCCGACACCGGAGTACCGGCGGCGTAGAAGTATGCGTCGAGCTGACCGTCAGCGAGGCGCTCAGCCGATTGCGTGTTGTTCAGCTCAGCCGCATCGATGTCATCGCGGGTGATACCCCAAGCGTCCAGCATCTGCAGAACGGCAACCTGCGTACCGGAGCCGGCCTGCGCGATGCCAACGCGCTTGCCCTTCAGATCGGCAAGGCTATCGACGCTCTCACCTTCCGGCAGCACCAGGTGCATGTCTTCAGGGTAGAGGTTGGCGATCACCCGCAGCTTCGGAAACTCGCGGCCTTCAAACTTGCCGGTGCCGAGGAACATATCGCGCGTCACGTCGGCCGACGCCATGCCAGCTTCCAGCTCACCGTTCTGCACCGCGGTGTTGTTAAACACCGACGCGGTGGTGGACTGAGCGATGGCAATGAGACCCGGCACGCCGCATTGACCGCCCTGATCGCAGGGACGCGCGCCCGGCGGTGCGGAAATCGCGTTGGCGATCACACCGCCGATCGGGAAGTAGGTGCCGCCGGCAGACCCTGTCCCGATGCGGAAGAAGGTGGGCGACTGCGCCGACGCTGCGGTCGCGGCAACGATGAGACCGCCAATGGCAGCGGCGCGAATGGTCGAACGAAACTTCATGAGGACTCCCCCTCGTGTTTTTTGTCTGCCGACCTGTCGCAAGTGACGGGCCAACCGCGCGGACCCTAAGGCAGATATTCGCTGGTCACAAACCAGTTATGCGCGTTGGATGCACGCAGCGCTAAGCGCATTCGTGAACCAATTTCAGAGACTTAAAGCGGGTCCAAACCGATGTACCGCTTCGGCGATCTGCGCCGGGCTCTCAGCGACGTGCCTTGATCGACGCGGCGCAGACGCAGGCCAGCTCCACGAAACACACCCCATTGAGACAAGATCTAAGACCCAGAACCCGCGAAAGCGTGACGCTGGTCACAGCGGAGCGCGCCGGGTGCTGACACCTTCACGCTCAACCGAAATAAGAATTAGAGCCAACACTATGACCCGTACCGTGTTCGCCATCGCCTTAATCGCCGCTGTCGCAGCCGTTGCCACAGCTGGCAAAGCCGACGCCTTCCCGCGCGGCAGTTTCGGCGGCGCCGGATTGTCCGGCACCGATCTCGGCAGCGGCCGCTAGGCCAGGTTAACGGGTGCAGCTGGCCGCCACGCCCATCACCGACGTCGTTTAGGCGCTGCGATAGAGCTTCGTCATGGAGAACTCACGGTGGCCGAGGGCTTCCGCCGCCGTGTTACGCCCATTGGCGGTGCGCACGATCATGTCGATCAGCTCATCGCCCGCATCATCCAGCGTCATCTCACGGCGCAAGATACCGCTGACGTCCACGTCCACATGCTCGCTCATGGTGCGAACCGTCCGCGGATTGGCGGTAATCTTGATCACCGGAACGATGGGGTTACCGACCACATTGCCCTGCCCGGTCGGGAAAGTGTGGATCACATAACCACCCGCCGCCATCAGCGTCACGCACTCGGCCGCCGCAGACGATGAATCCATGAAATACAGGCCGGGCGTGCCGTTAGGCTGTTCAGCCGGCTCTAGAATGTCGATGAACTGCGACGTGCGACCAATCTTCTCAAGGTTCCCCAGCGCCTTCTCCTCGATGGTGGTGAGACCACCCTCGATGTTGCCCTTTGTGGGCTGGCTGTCGCTGAGGTCGTCGGTCTGGTGCGCGAAGATCACGTCGTCCTGGTACGCCTTCCACATCTTGTACCAGCGCTCGCCCACCTCTTCGGTGACCGCGCGCTTTTGGCAAATGTGCTCAGCACCGGTGATCTCGGACGTTTCGCCAAAGCACCCGTAAATCCCTTCAGGCAGCAGCTTGTCGTACATGTTGCCGACAGTGGGGCAGGAGCCAAGACCAGTCGTCGTGTCGCTCTCACCGCACTTGGTCGACACCCAAAGCTCGGAGATGGAGCACTCCTCGCGCTGCAGCTCCGTCGCCGCATGGACGTACTCCTTGGCAACGCGGCTTGCGTCCATGATCGTCTTCAGATCGCCATTTTGCTCAATGGCAAAACCCGTCACCGGCTTACCGGTCGCGGCAATGCCGTCGACCACGCGCTGGGTCCAAGATGGCTCAATACCAATCACCAAACACGCCGCAACGTTGGGGTTGGATCCCGTGCCGATCAGCGTGCGAAAGTGGACTTCCAGGTCTTCGCCAAACTGCAAGCGGCCGTAGGCGTGCGGGATCGCCATCGTTCCCTTGATGTTGTTCGCAACAGCCTCACACGCGGCGTTGGAGATATCGTCGAGCGGCAGGATAACCACGTGGTTGCGCACGCCCACACGGCCGTTTTCGCGCCGATAAGCTTTAACGGTGAGATTAGAATACTTGCTCATGGGTCTACCAGCGCTTAGTTTTGCAGTTGTGGGTATGCAGATGACCGCCTTTTTCAATGTCGGCGATGATCTTACCGATGTCTTCGCCGTACTTAATCGCGGTGTCGCCCGTGGAAAAATCCTTCAGAGCGATCTTGTGGCCGATGGGGACATCCGCCTTCGCCGTCAGCCGGAAGGTGGAGTTGTCATGGGTCACGCAGCACAGCATGTCGGTGCCCGCAGTCAGGCCTTCGACAACAACAACACCCACATTGTCAGCGTGCTCGTGCACCAAAAGGTGCGGAATTTCCTGGCCCTCGGCCATTGTGCTCTCCCGTATTGGTTATGGTGTCAGGATGATTTTAGGTGCCGCGACGGTTCCGGCGCGGATGTCGGCGAACGCGCGTGCCCCTTCGTCTAAGGGCCGCGTTTCGGTCCAGTCCAGAGGCCCAAGCTTGCCGGAAAACATAGCTGCGCAGCAGTCCCGGAAATCTTGGGCGGTGTAGGTGTAAACGCCGATGAAGGCGATCTCTTGCAGCGTCAGACGGCGGGCATCGATCCCCCCCGTCGCGCTACCAAGACCAATGTGAATGATAACGCCGCCAGGCGTCACCGCTGAACACGCCTTGGCGCGCGTGGCCTCATAGCCAACGCCGTCAATCACGATGTCAAACGCGTTGTCCGGCACATCCTCCGGCGCGGTCGGGATGTATGGGCTGTAGCGCTCCAACGCTTTGCGGCGCAGCGGATTGGGCTCGGAAACAACGCCGTCTTCAAAGCCCGCCGCAGCGAGCGAGAGAACCGCACCAAGACCAATCGCGCCACCACCGATCACCAGCGCGCGCGGCTTCTGCGCCCAGACCAGCGGCTGAGCAACGCGCACGGCATGCCACCCGCAAGCGATGGGCTCGGCGAGCGCCGCCTGCTCGGTCGAAATATGATCCGGCACCGCCACCACGTTGTCGGCGGGGATCGACACTTGGCCAGCAAAACCACCCTCGCGCGGCGGCATGGAAAGGATTTGCCGCTCCGGACACAAATGATCGCGCCCAGCGAGCGTCGCGGGCGAAGTGGGCGAACTCACGCGCGGGTTCACCGTCACGCGCTGACCGGAGGGGAGGCGGCCCGCCACCTCATGGCCCAACGTGAGCGGGGCAGGCCGCCGCTCGTCGTGACCAAGGAAAGCGTGCATGTCCGAGCCGCAAATCCCGCACCCGTCGACATCCACCACCACCTCGCCCATTGCGGCGACTGACGCAGGCACATCGCGGACCTCGAGAGCTTCCGGACCGGTGTAAACAAGCGCTTTCATTTGGCCGTAAACCCTCCATCAACGGCGAGGATTTGCCCGGTCACATAGTCCGACGCTTCGGACGCGAGAAACAGGAGCGGCCCGTCAAGGTCGGCAGGCTCACCGTTACGGCCGACGCACGTTTGCGCCGCATTGCGCGCCGCCCGCGCCTCGTCGGCGAACACGGCGGCCGTCAGCTCGGTGTGAATGAACCCCGGCGCAAGCGCGTTGGCGTTGATGCCATGGGGCGACCACGCTTCGGCCATCGCCCGCGTCATCTGCGCCACCGCCCCCTTCGACGCACCGTAGGCAATTCCGCCCGGAAATGCCCGGAAAGACTGGAGCGACGCGAAGTTGACGATCCGGCCCCAGCGCCGCGCCTTCATCGCCGCTACCAGTGACTGAGCGAGGAAAAACGGCGCCGACAGATTGATCGCTAGCGTCCTGTCCCAGCCGTCGGCGGTCACATCGTCAGCGGCCTCACGCGCGTTCACGCCAGCCGCCTGAACAAGAATGTCTGGCGCGCCAAACGGCACAGCGATCGCCTCTGCGGTCGACTCAATCGCACTGCGATCAGCAATATCAGCTACGACAACGGCTGCCGCGTTGCCAATCTCGTCGCCAAGCGCTCTCAGCGGCGCTTCACGGCGAGCAACCACCACGACATTCGCACCGGCCCCAGCAAGACACTGCGCGGCACGTTTGCCAAGGCCAGAGCTCGCACCCGTCACGCACGCGACACGGCCCGTGAGATCGAACAGGTCGGACACTTACTCGGCAGCTTCGGCCGCGGCGCTCAGGTCGAACTGTTCGTCCGGGAAGTACTTGGCAAGGCGGATATCAGCGGTCCGCGCATGACCCTCCATACCCTCAAGCCGGGAGATCCGCGCCGTTGCCTCAGCGACCGGCTTCGCGCCATCGCGGGTCGCCCGCTGCCATGTGACGATCTTCATAAACTTATGGACCGACAAACCACCGGTGTAGTGCGCCGCACCGGAGGTCGGCAGCACGTGGTTGGTGCCGCTCGCCTTGTCACCGAACGCAACCGTCGTCTCTTCACCAAGGAACAGCGAGCCGTAGCAGGACAACCGCCCGAGCCACCAGTCGAGGTCCTCGGCTTGAACGGTGAGGTGCTCGGGCGCGTACTCATCGGAGGTGGCGGCCATCTCCTCACGATTATCGCACACGATCACCTCAGCATAGTCACGCCATGCGGCGGCGGCGTTGTCGCGGTTCACCGGCGGCAGGTCCTCGATGAGCGCCGGAACCCGCGCCATCACCTTTTCGGCCAAGCTGGCATCATCGGTCACCAACCACACCGGTGAGTTGTATCCATGCTCTGCCTGGCCAACGAGGTCCGCGGCGACCACTTCGGGATCGGCGCTGCTGTCAGCCAGAATAAGGCTATCGGTGGGGCCGGCGAACATATCGATGCCAACGCGGCCGAACAGAATGCGCTTGGCTTCGGCGACGAACTGGTTGCCGGGGCCGACGAGAATGTTGGCCTTGGGCAAGCCAAACAGGCCGAAAGTCATCGCCGCCACACCTTGCACGCCGCCCATGGCGAGGATTGTGTCGGCGCCACACAGATCCGCTGCGTAAACAATGGCTGGCGCAATCCCCACGTCGGGGCGCGGTGGGGAGCATGCAACGATGTTGCCGCAGCCGGCGACCTTGGCTGTCGTGACAGTCATGATCGCGCTCGCGATGTGGCTGTACCGCCCACCCGGGATGTAACAACCCGCCGCATCGACCGGGATCGCCCGCTGACCCGCTGTCAGCCCCGGCACAACCTCCACCGCGACATCTTTCACGGTGGTTTTTTGGGCTTCAGCAAATCGGCGCACATTATCGTGCGCGAACTGAATATCGCGCTTGAGCTGCTCGGGCACTTTGGCGGCCGCTGCGGAAATTTCCTCGGCGGTCAGAACGACGTTGCCGTCGTATTTGTCGAACTTCGCGGCGTACGCGAGAGCGCTTACATCACCGCCAGCCTCAATTTCATCCAGGATGGTTTGGACGGTTTCCCGCACGTCACTGGCGCCGGTTGCAGACGTTTTTGTCGCGCGCTTTAGATATTGCCGAGCCACGCTGCTGTCTCCTCGCACACCCAGGCCATCTTGCCCGTTCATAGTAGCGTAAGACAATCACCGTCGAATTGGGAGTGCTGGTCTCGTTTTGAGAAAGCCTTCCTTCGCATTCCTGTCACGCAGCCAAAAAGGCGAAGGCCCCGCCGTTCTAGCAGGGCGACGCATTAGGCCACGCCTTCGTCACTGGCATACTCGGCGTTGATCAAAAGTCGTCCTGCACGCTGCGAAAGCTCAAGCGACACATGGGCCAATGCATGTTCGACCTAGATTTCGTTTGTACCGGGCGATCTTTGATCAACCCCTTTAAACGGGTCTAGCCGTCCCAACTCTGTCGTCGCGGGAAAGCGGCTGGCAGGTGAGCCAGCCGACGCCGCACACTGCGACGCCGGACCGCCGAACCAGGCTCACCTCAAAGCGCATGCTTGTTGCATAACCGCTGGGTGAATCGCCAAGCAGAGACAGTCGCGAACGCGAGCCTCAGCCCTCATCCCAGCAGCAGGTGGCAGCCCTTTAGTTCGCTTGGTAACCAACTGGACAGCCTAAGGTTCATAGCCTCCAGGTCGTGGCCGCCGCGCGGGGCCTGGTGCTTCCAGGAACCTCAGGCGCGGCAATCGAGCTGGTCACTCCCATTCAAAAAATTCCGCTGAAACCGTTTAGTCAGCGCCGCCCATGACGCAGACTTTGAGGCGGTCGCGCGCCAAATTTCGCCCGCAGACTTCGTTGGCCGCCGACATGAACCTGAGCGGCTGGAAGCGTTGTTGCGGCCGTTCTGCCGCCCAGTGAGAGGTCCTCAGATCAAGCCGAACCGACGCTTAAGCCTCTTTGCAGGGGCCCGCTTTGGCCAGTGTATATCCGGAACCGAAAGCAAACAAACTGTAGTGGGATCCGAACGATTTTCACTATCTTAGATAGCAAAGATCATGCTCAGCATTGTCCCCGATCTGCCTGGCAGTAACAAATCCGCCATCGAATCGACATGTTTTTGCCACGCTTGGCTACTCGCCTTACGCGAAAACTTTCCGTAAGTTGCATAACAAGCGGCATGCTTGTCACCGGCCGAGAGGCCGATGACCTGCGGGTCGATCTGCCGTTTAACTCAAGCGTGAATGGCGAGCGGGGTAGCTTTCGCGGGGGCGAGCGCCGAGAGGCCCGGCACGCCGCGCGTAAGAAGCCAACTGTTGACCACTTCCAGCGCCTCGGGCCGGACGCGGATCAAGCGTCGCTGACGGTCGATCCGGCGCTCGACCAAACCAGCGGTCTCGAGCACGCGAAGATGCCGTGAGATAGCCGGAGCCGTGACATTAAACGGAGCCGCGATGGAACCCACCGGCAGCTCACCGTCATCCAACAAACGGTTGACGATGGCAAAACGGGTCTCATCAGCAAGCGCTGCGAAGACTGCGAGGAGGCTTTCAGTCCGTGACATCGACATGTTCCCTGCGTTGTTGCGTTCTCGTTATGAGATATGTCGGCGCAAAATGCAACCATGTGTTAGTAATTTGGTTGCAAAAAAACTAGCGCTTTCACAAGCTGTGATTTAATGACGATCTTGTCAACAAAGCATTCCCTAAATTTCCTCGAATGCGCGACATTTACGCACAATTAAAGATTGCAGTGCGGGAGGCGAAAAAATCGTGCCTGACCGCAAAACAACACGCGCCAAAGCCGCCCCAGCTCACGCTGGGACAGACATGCGGCGCTCCGACAAGACAATAATAATGAAGCCAGTAAGATCCCGGATCTTACGGCAGCCGGCACACCCGGCGGATGCCATCATACCCCAAGAAGGTGCCATCACTGGCCCGGAAGGAACGGTATTTGAGATCGCACCGGCGGTACCACTCACCCGAGTAAGGGGCTGGGGACCCGCTATTGGGAATGACAACGGTTCTGGTGCCATACGGCGCTGCAAGCGCACTGCCTGCGATCACACCAGCCGTCAGGCCAATGATACCTGCCGCGGCCGCAGCACCGGGATTGATGCCACCATAATAGCCATAGGAGCGACCGTAACGGCGGTATCCACGACCGCGCTTATAGCCGCCACGGTACGCACGGCGATGGCCGTACCCGCGGCCGCGATAATATCTGCGGCCATTATGGTACGGATTGCGGCGCAACCCACGCCCACGGCGGTACTGCGCCACCTGCAAGTTGGCGTCACGCGATTGCTGCGCTGGTTCTTCGGCAAGCAAAGCGCCTGCAGAGGCCGGCACCATTGTGCTGGTGGCAGGCTCAACCGCCGCAACCCCAGGCTCCACACGCAACACGAGCGCAGCGACGAGTGCAGCCGTGAATGCGAGGCAGCTCATGAAACGCGAAAACATTGTCATCCTCCACCCAATGGTTGGATCAGCATCGTAGCCTGACCCCCACATCACCAGAGGTAAAGTGCTTTAGCTGAACGCGGATTGAATACCCGACCACGGCAAAGCTGAAAAACCTCACAAATGCGAGAGGCTTAAAAGAAGTCAGACATCCAAATTCGCCACTTGGAGCGCGTTGTCTTGGATGAACTTCCGACGCGGATCGACAGCGTCGCCCATCAAGCGGGTGAACACATTATCGGCATCATCAGCCTCATGGACCCGCACTTGGAGAAGCGTGCGCGCATCCGGATCGAGCGTCGTTTCCCAGAGCTGGTCAGCGTTCATCTCGCCAAGACCTTTGTAGCGCTGAACCGTGAGCCCCCGGCGCCCAGCCTCAAACACGTTACGCGTCAGCGCCCGAGGCCCATGGATGGCAATGACCTTCTCTTTCCGGCGCAGCTCGGCGGCACCGCCATAAATCTCGGTCAGGTGCTCACCAAAGCCAGCCAGCCGTTTCGCGTCCGATGATGTCATCAGCGCCTGATCGAGCACCGCATACTCCTTCACGCCGCGCAGCGTGCGCTCAAACGCCAAGTCGCCTTCCTCGGCGACAGAGCCTGACCAGCCCCGCTCATACTCATCGGCGATGCTATCGAGCCGCTCAGCGATCTGCCCTGCGATCGTCTGCGCAAGTTCAGGATCCCCAACCCGGGCCGGATCGAACGCGCCGGCAATCGCCGCCTGCTCCACCACATCGCGATGGTAGCGCGAATGCAGCTCATCGATGATCGTCGTGATATCGCGCGCCTTCGCCGCCACATCGACAAGGTCCGCCCCCACCACAACCTCGCCGCTCGACAGCGTCAGCGCCGCATCATCAAGCCCCGCACCGGCGAGGTAAGCCTCCAGCGCGCTGTCATCGTGGAGATATTGCTCGCTCTGCCCGCGCCGCACTTTGTAAAGCGGCGGCTGGGCAATGAAGAGGTGCCCCCGCTCAATCAGCTCCGGCATCTGCCGATAAAAGAAGGTCAGGAGCAGGGTGCGGATGTGCGCGCCGTCAACGTCCGCATCGGTCATGATGATGATCTTGTGGTAGCGCAGCTTGTCGGCGTCGA
>CAKZYH010000032.1 GCA_937884725.1 uncultured Paracoccaceae bacterium | reverse complement strand
TTTCGTCCCACTTGCCTTTGGGCGCGGCTTGATTGGCGAGCTTCTCGCCAAGCACTGCCTTCTGTTTTTCAAGGTCGCCGATCCGCTCTTCGTAGCGGCTGATGACGCGGATGTTCTGTGTGCCCAGGATTCGCTCGACGATAGTCTCGATCTCCATGTCGAGGGCCGCGATCTGCCGCTTGCCCGTTCGGATGATCTCGTCGGCCTGATCCTGCCGCGCTGCCCAGGCCTTCTTGAACATCGCCTAGGCGAGTTTGAAGAGGGCTTGGATGGATCGGAGGTCTTTAATCATGGCGCCAACCTGTCACTCGACATCACCGCGTCGGTTGGACTTGCCTTAGGCCTCGCAACCCTCGGTCATGCACAGGTAGTAAGGATAGCGCGCGCCGTGTTGTCCTCGCGAGAATGATGAGCGCAGCGGCACGTTGCAGGATGCGCAGACGACGACGCCTCTCAGCGCGAAAGCATCGCCGATGTTCTTGCGCTGCGGTGCGTGGGCCTTGGTTTCGCGTCGCTTTTTTGGACCCGGTCGAACAGGTCGAGCGAGATGATGGGCTCATGCTGACCCTTGAGCCAGTCGATGCCATAGGTCTCCGAACAGATATGACCGTTGTAGAGCGGGTTGGTCAGGATGTGCCTGACACTCTCTTGGCTAACCTCGCCCTTCTTCGCTCGTGGGTATTCGGGAAAGCTCTCGAGGAAGCGGACGACCTCCATTTCGGTCTGGAAACGCCCGGATGCAAAGCCCTCAAAGGCTTCGCGGATGATCCCATCGAACGGCGCGTCTGCGACCAACATCTGCCCTCGCCCTTCGATCTTCTGGTCGCGATAGCCGATCGGGGCGTTGTCGAGGCAGTTGTCCTTGCGACTCATGGATGGCGTTATCCGTGCCGCAGCAAGGGCTGCATGAACACGTGGCGCGCCGTACGCCCCAAAACTGCCGGCGTGGATGGACCGAAGATGCTGGAGCAAGGTCTTGTTCTGGGCAGCACGAGGATTCTCCAAGCGACCACGCCAGGCATAGTATCCACTGGCCGAGATCCCCAACACACGGCACATCATCTGAACCGGCCATACGCCGCGGCGCTCATCGACGAACCCGAACGTCACTGGGAGGCCGCTGCCAAGATAAGCGCGGCTTTTTTTAAGATGTCACGCTGCCTCTCGGCACGCTGAAGTTCTAGTTTCAGCCTGGCTTTCTCCGCAGCCAGATCAGCTGGGGACGGTGCCGCCGGCGTTGTTGGGCGCCGCGGCGGCACCGCCCCTTTGCGCCGTACTGCCGGATTCACTGCAACGCGGCAGGGTCACTCCCGCCCTCTAGGCTGCTTGGGTGCGTAGAACTCCCGAAAATCGCGCACGTTTGACCCTCTGTCGCAATGGCAGGCGTTTGGACATCAACGGTTCTGCGTCAGTTCCGACGGCGCACTAATCGCGGCGGCCGACCCAGCTTGGGATGTCGGCGATCAGCTTTAAGAGCAGCGCGTCGAAGGTTGCTTTCTCGGCGGGAGTGAGCGCCGCCATCATCGACCGCTGGCGGGCGTGCACCAACGGCACCGTCTCCTCCACCATTGCGGCGCCTGCGTCGGTCAGCGCTAAGCGTTTGGCGCGGCCATCGCCTTGGTGCGGGGCGCGCACGATGAGGCCACGCTCGCCAAGGTTCACCACCGCGCGGCTGATGGAGTTTTTTGGCAGCCCCGTCGCGAGACAGATGTCCCGCGCGACGATGCCCGGCCGCTGGGACAGCGTGAACAGCACTACAAACTCCGGCCGTGTCAGCCCGAAACGTGCGTCGAACTCTTGGTAGATCGGCCCCACGAACATGTTGGCCAAGAAGTTCACGCGCCACGCATCGGTGAGCGGCGATTGGTGCAGCATCGTCAGCGCCAAATCGCCGAATGTGTCCGCCAGTCGCCCGTCGGCGTCATCATCAGCGGTATCGATAAGGTTAGGTCGGCTCATGGGTCGGTCCTGGCGCGTTCGAACATTACCCCCGCAGGCAAGCGCAACCGCGTCCTCTTCCGGTGAGGTTGATCCGACGTGATCCGTGCACGGTCAAGGCAACTTTACAACAAGTTCCAAACGGGACTAGTTTTCCGCCGATGAGCCGCCGAAACGAGCGGCACGCGGAGGAAACCCATGACCATTCACAAAGCCCGATATCATTGTTTGGCCGGCGCCCTTGCCGTGACCCTGACGCTGGCTGCAGCGCCCGTTAACGCCACTGAGCTGTCCATGATCGGCGGCTTCCCGGAAGGTTTCGTGTTCACGACCGAGATCGCGCAACCGTTCATGGAGCTGGTCGCTGAGGAAAGCGGCGGCGACGTCACCGTGGCATTCACTGGCCCTGACGCTGTGCCCACGTTTGAACAGTTTGAGCCCGTGCAAGCCGGCGTCTTCGACCTCCTCTTCACGCACCCCGCCTATCACGCCGGCACCACACCCGTGGGCCTTTCCATCGACGCGATCAGCGCCGACCCAGTGGCGCGGCGCGAGGCCGGCATCATCGACTTCATCGACCGGCACTACCAAGACCTCGGCATGAAGCTCATCGCCGCCCCCGCCACCGGCTCGAAGGGGTTCCGGTACTTCCTGAAGGAGCCGGTGGCAGGCGAACCGGGCCTTGATGGCCGTAAGATCCGCGGCACAGTCTCCTACCACCCGATGATTGAGGCCCTCGGCGGCACGGGCGTGGTGATCCCCGGCGGGGAAGTCTACTCAGCGCTACAAACAGGGGTCGTGGACGGCGCAGCCTGGAGCCTCACCGGCGCGAAAGACTTCAAGTGGTACGAGGTCGCCGGTTACATGGCCGACCCTGTGTTCGGGCAAGTGGGTGTGATGGTCTTCATGAACCTTGATGCCTGGAACAGCCTGTCGGCCGATGAGCAGGCCGCGCTGGAACGGGCTGCGGTCCGGCTGGAAAACGGCTCCATTGACCGCTTCGATGCGCTTGCGGCTTCGGAAAAAGACGCGCTGCTTGAGCTTGGCATGGAGATGACGGCGTTTGCGCCCGCCGAGGGCGACAACTTCGACCAGCTCTGGTCAAACGGCGTGTGGTCCATCGCCACCAGCATGGACGCTGAACCGGTGGAGGCGCTGCGCACGCTCGCCCGCGACGCCAAACTCTCCGAATAGACGTAGTGAACGCCGTCTGGCGCGCACACGATGCCACCTCGCAGGCGCTGTTTGCGCTTGCGGGGGTGGCGCTTATCACTGCGACGGGGCTCTACCTGTTTGAGGTCACGGCGCGGTACATCTTCAACGCGCCAACAACATGGTCCAACGAGGCGGTGCAATACTGCCTCGCAATCATCGTGTTCGGTGCGCTGCCGGAGGCGACACGGGGCCTCGCCCACGTGGCCATCGACATTGTGCCAACATCCTTGCCGCCGCGCATTGCCGGCCCACTCATGCGGTTCAACGCAGCGCTAGCGTCGGTTGCATGCGGCGCATCGGCGTGGATTGCCACCCGCGAAGCCCTGCGCCAGTTCGACCGCGGCCTCATGACCAACGCCGCCCACCCCATCCCGCGCTGGTGGATCACGGCGATCATCGCGTTCGGCCTCGCCTCTGCTGCCCTCCACTTCCTGCGGCACGCCGCGGACCGCGCGCGATGAGCTGGCCCATCCTCCTTGGCCTCGCGGTCGGCCTCCTCCTCGTGCTCCTGTTTCTGGGCGTGCGGGTGTTCGTCGGGTTCCTGATCCTCAACCTCATCGGCGTGCTTGTGCTCATTGGCCCGCGCGGGTTCGGGCTTTTTACCAACTCCCTGTTTGAAACCGCCACATCGCCGTCGCTCATGACCGTCGCGTTGTTCGTGCTGATGGGCGAAGTGCTGTTCCGCTCTGGTTCGGTGGACATCTTGTTCGACAGCGTGGACCGGCTGATCGGGGGCCTCCGCGGGCGGCTTTATGTGGTCACCATTGGCCTTTCCACCGTCTTCGGCGCGCTCTCCGGGTCGGCGGTGGCGGTGGCGGCAATGCTTGGCCGGTCGGTTCTGCCGATGATGGAAGAGCGCGGCTACAGCCGACGCCTCTCGGCTGGCACTATTCTGGCCGGCGCTAGCCTTGCGCCGATCATCCCGCCAAGCCTCGTTGCCATTTTGGTGGGCTCGCTGGCGGATGTGTCCATCGCGGGCCTCCTGATCGCCGGGCTCGTTCCGGGCCTTCTCATTGCGGGCATCACGTTAGCGTACGTGCTCTTGCGCATGGGCAGAGCGGATGTTGAGCGGCCCGCCAACACCACCGGCACCGCGCGCCGTGCTGCGCTGCGGCTGTCGCCCTTTCTCTTGGTGATCTTCTCGGTGATGGGGATGATCATCTTAGGGATCGCGACCCCATCTGAGTCCGCCGCCACCGGTGTTCTGGGCGCGCTCATCGTGGCCGCGATCTTCGGCAAGCTGCGGCTCGGCATGGTCATGGAGGCCGTCTCCGGCGCGGTGCGGACCACGGTGGTGATCCTCATCATCGTCGCCTCTGCGAAGCTTTTTAGTCAGCTTTTATCGTTTGCAGGCGCCACGCGCGGGCTAGTCTCGATGGTGTCGGACCTGGGGCTTGGTCCCGAACTCACGTTCCTTGTGATGATGGCGATCCCATTCATCTTGTGCATGTTCATCGACTGGCTTGCATTCATGCTGCTCGCCATCCCGATCTACCAGCCCATCGTCACCGCGATGGACTATGACCCGATCTGGTTCTGGACGCTGTTCATGATCAACTTGACCGTTGGTTCAATGACGCCGCCGTTCGGCTACACACTGTTTGCCCTGAAGGGCGCGAACCCTAGCCTATCGACGGGTGACATCTTCGCCGCCGCGTGGCCTGTGGTCGGCATATTCTTATCGGCAATGGCGGTGCTGTGGGCAGCGCCGTGGCTTGTGACGATACTTCCTGGGCTGCTGCGTTGACGGTTGCACTGCGCGGGGCAAAATCGGCGGCGCCCAAACGGGGCATGTAGCGGTGGCCATATGGTCCCATAAACTGCCGTCACGCGACTGACGGTTCTGGGCGCTCTGGCTGCGCCGTTGGGTGCTACTCGCTTTGCTCACGGAGCCAGAAAAGCTGTCTCCACCCTTGCGGGTTGCTCCCCCGATCGCAGTTAGCGGCTGGCTGACGGCCTCATTTCACTGGCAAAGAAGAGAGGATGAGGGCCTCTGCCCCCCCTTTCTCCCCACAAGAATAACAACGCCGGTCGTGGCGCGCTCCGCTGCGCCCGCACCAGCCGGTACGATTCTCCTTGTCCCTGCAATTCCCGGTCTCGCCGACGGGCAAAGTGTCCGTCGTCAGGGTTTTTCGGACATCTTGGGCGATTTCGTAACGAAGGTTCGGGTTCGGGTTGTGTTTGAGTTTAGGCGGCTGCAGTTTGGCGCTGCAAGCGCCTCGCCTGGATTGTCTGGTTCTTGATCTCCTCCCTCATTCTGAGGATCTTCGCGCCGCGTCCGTGGTAGACGTGAGCCGGGGTCAGGTTGCTCAGGCTCTCGTGGTAGCGGTGGTTGTTGTCGTGCTTGACGAAGGCGCCGACCTGCCGCTCCAGGTCGCCGGGCAGGAAGTAGTTTTCCGAAAGCACGCGGTTCTTCATCGTCTGATGCCAGCGCTCGATCTTGCCTTGAGTCTGCGGGTGATGCGGTGCGCCACGGATATGGCCTATGCCTTTACCCTCAAGATATCGGCCAGATCGGGCGCGACGTATGACGAGCCGTTATCGCTTAGCAGTCTCGGCTTTTGAACGACCCTCGCGCTGTCGCAGCGGGACGCCTCCAGTGCCAGCTCCAGCGTGTCGGCGACATCGGCGGCCTTCATCGTGGTGCAGAGCCTCCAGGCGATGATGTAGCGGCTGTCATCGTCGAGGATCGTGCTGAGATAGAACCAGCCCCAGCTGATCACCTTGAGATAGGTACAGTCTGTCTGCCAGAGCTCGTTGGGACGGATGGTCTTGTCCCGGAACTCGTCGGCCGCACGGATTACCACATGGGCCGGGGCCGCGATCAAATCCTCGGCGCTGAGAATGCGGTAGACTGACGACTCCGAGACAAAGCAGCGCTTCTCATCGGTGTATTTGACCGCCAGTTCCCGCGGCGTCAGGTCTTCGTGCTCCAGGGCAAAGTCGACACGATCGGCGCGGACCTTGTCCGGGATGCGGTTCCAGACCGACCGAGGCCGTGGGGAACGATCAGTGAGCGCATCGAACCCGCCATCGCTCCAACGGGCGTACCAGTCGTAATAGGTGCTTCTGGGGATGCCCAGCATTCTCAAGGTCTGCCTGGTCGGCAGATGCGACGCCGCAACCTGCGGATGATTTCGAGCTTCTCGGATGCGGGATACCTCATTCGTCGTCGCCCCCATCCCCGACCATACTTTTTTTGAGCAGTCAGTTATCCAACGTCAGGTCGGCGACAACCTCCTTCAGGGGCGCGGATTCCGATCGCAACTCGTTCACTTCCGGCGAAGTCGCCTGGCCACCTCCGGCGAGGTCGCCTGGCGCGCCGTGTCGCCAGAGAGCCGCTTCTTGCCTGCCTCGAGGAACTCCTTGGACCAACTCTAACAAAGGCTCTCCGCGATCCCCTCGCGTCGGCACAAAGCTGAGATGCTCTCCTCGCCCCGCGGGCCGGTTAGGACGATCCCGATCTTCTCCTCCGCAGAGTAATGATTGCGGGTCTTCCGCTTGATGGCTCTGACCAGCTTGTCGGCGGCGGCCTGCGATGTTCCGGATGTCTTGTTCATCTTCGCTCCAAAATGGCTTCGATGAACCAGAAACCCTCCGCTGCTCAGATACATAGGTCTGTCCGGTGGGTGCTGACGTCAGTCACAATCGGTAAGCCGGTCCCGCAAAAGCCGTCGCTGCACCTGCAACCATAGCAAGAATGGGCTTTCAGCGACCGAATACTAGCCCAGCGCGGCCCGCAGTTTTTTACTGGACAACTCCGGTCGGTCGACTGTCTGGCTCAGGAATTGGTCTTTCTCCGACGCTATCGCGCAGCGTACATTCATGTTCTTGACGCCGACGTTCGTACCCAAAGCGGCGGAAGCTGTCAAAGAGACCAAATTCTATATTCTGACTCTTTACTTCAAACACTACGAGAAGATACACCTCTGCAATAACACCAACTCCTTTGCCGCGACGCAACGAGGATAGCAAAGTTTCAGTCCTCCAAGACGATCTGACCACCGCATTTGGTGTCAGCGGACGAACCTGGATTTGAGGTTCTGTCTTCGCTGACGCAGCATTGCTGGGCATATGCAGCAAGTGCTAAGTCGCATCGCAGCTCAAGTCGCAGAAGCGGCAGATTGCTGAGGGTTTACGAGATCTTGTCCGGCCCGGGCTCTTGCAGCACTCCCGGATCGGCCATCAAAACGTGGATGGAGGCGTCGTGTTTTCGTTCTGGCTGCGCAAACTAACCGAGTTCCTAAAGACACATGATCGAAAATGAGATGAGTTGCATTGAGTGATTCTCTAACACCCTCTTCACGCGACTCGGGCAAACCCGTCTCTGCGGAGCTTTCTGGCAGCGCAGATAGCCGCAGTGTCCAACAGCACGAAGTAACTTTCGATACCGCCGATGAGAAGCCCGCTCATCGGTTCGACGCGTCGCAGGCTTTTTTCGATGAACTATGCGAATTGAAACCAATTGGAGATACTACCGCCCCTTATATGCTACGGAACACGTCATGGCGCATTGGCGAGTACGTTGCCAATCGCGCGTTGCACGGGCCGACATCCATAACGATGTCCAACGAAGAGATCACTCACGGCTATTGTGCCCTTCGTTACTTTTCTAGTGGGGCCTATCAGACTGTCTCCGAACAGAACATACGCCGGCTGGGTCCGGGCATCCTCAGTTCAGGAGCGGAACTTGACGGTTTCACAAGTACGGGATTTGAATACTATTCCTTGGAAGTACCCGCTCACGCGATGGAGACTGGTGTTCTTTCCGACGGAGCATTTCGCGGAGTATCAATCGACAGCCCACATGGCCGCGTCCTCTTCCGAATGATGCAGGAGATATTTGGGCGCCTAAGCGATAGCGCCGAAAGCTCGACCAAACCTTTGGCTGAGCGGGTCGCCGCTTTGTTCGAGCTGTTGGCATATGGGTTGGATGCGGCGGAGGAGGCCGCACGCCCCGCATTTCTGCAGGCGCGTGCGAGCGCCATGGAGCGCTTTATTGACGATCATCTTGAAGATCCAAACCTCGGACCCGCGCAACTGGCCACTGCTTTCGACATGTCGCGGGCTGGCGTGTTTCGCGTCTTCGAACCCCATGGCGGCGTGGCAACAGCCATTGCGCACCGGCGCATGGTACGGGCCTACCGGGCATTAGCCCAAGCGCTCCCCCAGCGTGGCATCGTGGGCATCGTGGCCGAAAGCTGCGGCTATGCCGATTCGTCCCATTTCTGCCGTGTTTTTCGACGTCATTTGGACGTGTCACCTGGCGATGTGGCGGGAACTCGCAGCCCAGAAGCACTTGATGAGGTCGCGCGTGATCCAGCACATTTTGCGCATATTCCAAGGCTGTCCGAAGCATATCGGTGATTCACTTTAGCGGTTGCCGGTGAGCATTTGTCGCCCGCAGAGCGTACCCGGGAATCTTGGGATCGCTGACATCGCGGCAACACGTCAATTGCATAGGCGGTGCGCGGGATGTGTGAAAACACTTGAGAAAAAATTGGTCGTGAGACGCTCGTCCCGTGATCCCGCGCGGCAGCACCCCTAATCCTTCTTTTAAATAGCGCTCAAACACTGAGGGCGCAGAAATCGGAACGGAAGCCGCGCAACTGGCCAAGTTCGCGCGGCGTGGAGATGGTCATGCGGTTCGCTCTTGCTTTGCTTCTGCATTCGTCTTTCACGACATGACTGTTCTGACTTCTGTTCAGTGATTGAGGTCCCGCTGCACACAAATATTGCCGGTAAAGCCCTGCGCCGAAAACGTCACAGACGAGAGCCTCGCCAATGAATGAGAACAAGATGAACATTGCCGTCGTGGGAGCCGGTATCGCCGGTCTGAGCGCGGCATGGGATTTGACCCAGGCCGGATACACCGTCACCATTTACGACCGTAACGATTTTCCGGGCGGTCGGATGGCGGATGTGATCGTCAACGGCATCTGCACCCACTCGGGTGCGTCAATCCTCTTCTCCTTCAACAAGGAGATGTTCGACCTCGTCGAAGAACTTGGGTTGAGCGACGAAGTTACGTCATTTGGCGCAGATTTTGAGATGAATTGCAGTGACGGGAGTATGGAGTACCCGTTGCGTGTGACGCCGTCGGTTCCGTTTATGCTGGCACACAAGGCATTGGGGATCGGAACCAAGGCTAAGCTGACGCGGCTCTTGCCCGACATAGTTAAATCCGGGTTAATGACAGACCCCTGCTTGATGCACACAGCCAAGCGTTTTGATGATGAAACGATGGTAGATTACATCACGCGAGTGGTATCAGAAGAATATCTCGAGAAATACTTGGAGCCCCTTTTCCGTGCGCCTTGGCACTGGGAACCCGAGGACATCGGCAAAGCATATGTGATGTCGCTCATGGGGCACCTGGTGACATCGGACCAACGGACCTTCAAGCAGGGAATCGGTTTTCTAACACGAGAACTCGCCAGTCGGCTCGATGTCCGGCTCGGCACCACTGTAGAAAACGTCCGCGAAATCCCAGAGGGTGGTGTGACTCTCAGGCTGAGCGACAATGACGGACAGCGCACCATCAACGTCGATGCTGTCGTCATGGCGATCGAAGGGGTTTATGTCACCAACGTAGTGGAAGGTCTCTCCCAAGCCGAAACGGACTTCTTCGATGCCGTCCGCTACAATCCAGGTGCCCGCGTCTATTACGGTCTGAAACAACGTGGCGTGGAAGATAAGCGCGACTGGTTTACGCGGTCCAGTCCTTCGAAGGTGTCATTGTTTCATGTGACGGACCAGGATCAGATTGTTCCCAAAGGTCATGTCCAACCTGCGACGATCCAGGCGGAACTGATCCCGGAACTGATTGCCCAAATTGCCGAAGAGGGCGGACAGGACCGTGTGGAAAGTTATATCCGCGACCAAATACGCGAATACTTCCCGACCATTGACGAAGATGTGGAGAGCATCGCCGAGCAATGGTGGGACGCTATGTTGCCGCTTTGGCCAATGGGGTATGCAACCAAAGTCGCTGACTTTCTGGAGAGCCAGGAGACATCGCCCAAACGTATCCTTTATTGCGGCGATTACCTTTCGCAGTCTCACACGGGTGGCGCGTGTGCAAGCGGTCGCGGCATTGCACGGCTTCTTCAGAGGAGCGTCGGCGAGAAGGCTCATGAACCCTCAGCATAAGTCTTCTTTGGATTCTGCGAGGCAAGCTCTGCCTGTTTTGGATCTATAGTCCTCAAACCTCCTCAGAGAATTGCTACTGACTAGATTTTACGACGAAAGTACACGTTGATGTCAGCATCCAAACTCGAACGACTGCGTGCTCTCGCAGAAAAGACAGATCTCAACGATCAAGTTCTCCAAGATTTTCTGGATGGCGATGCTGCTAGTGGAGTGGAGAAACGTGACCAAGTCGCAGCGCCATACACTGGCGTTTCGACTTTCCTGAGCACCGGGCAAAGGCAAGGCTTTGAAGGTCTAGACATCGCCCTTCTTGGGGTACCGTTCGACATGGGCGTTACGAACAGACCGGGTA
This sequence comes from uncultured Paracoccaceae bacterium, assembly GCA_937884725.1. Lineage (GTDB taxonomy): Bacteria > Pseudomonadota > Alphaproteobacteria > Rhizobiales > Amorphaceae > Acuticoccus. The sequence goes on along the minus strand of CAKZYH010000032.1, from coordinate 10,553 downwards.
CCCGGTTCGGGCCAGGGCAAGTGCGTCAGATGTCGGCGATGGCCAACGGTCCCAAGAATCATGCCTCAGGCGTGATCCCGGGCAGACTGGCGCGCTTCGCCGATTGCGGCGATGTGCCAATCGCCAGCAGATACAACCTCGACGACGCCACTCGGGAGATCGAGGATTTCTATCATACGGTTATCGATGCTGGTGTGATCCCGTTGTCAGTTGGTGGTGACCATTCGATCAGCTACCCAATTCTCAAGGCGGTTGGCCGCGACGCTGCAGTTGGTCTGATCCAGATTGATGCCCATGCCGATACGGGCGGGCCATTCAACGGATCGCGTTTCCATCATGGTGGACCATTCAGAAATGCTGCCCTCGCCGGCGTACTGGATCCCGAGCGAACCATCCAAATCGGGATTCGGGGCCGGGCAGAGCCGCATTGGGATTTCTCCTACGACAGCGGGATGCGCGTGATCCATGTCGAAGAATTTTACGAACTGGGTCTGGAGGCAGTGCAGGAGGAAATCCGGCGTGTCGTGGGTGACGGTCCCACCTATGTTTCCTTCGACGTGGACAGTATTGACCCGGCATTCACACCGGGCACGGGTACCCCTGAAGTTGGTGGTCTCCTGCCGCGCGAAGTACAGGCGTTGATCCGGGGGGTGCAAGGTTTGAACCTCGTTGGAGGAGATGTTGTTGAGGTGTCCCCGCCGTTTGATCAATCGGGCAACACCGCTCTGGTTGCGGCAACGATGCTTTGGGAGATACTTTGCGTTCTGTCAGATAGCTTTGCACGCGACCGCTAGCTTGACGTCAGCTTCACTAATAAGACACCTCTTTTGAGTCACTTATCAGTCTATCCGCGTTGCGATGGCTAAACTGGCGTGTGGCGAAAACCCAGTTGGGAGTACACCCGTTATTGGAATCGCTTTGAGGCGGTACAGGCCAGAAGAGATAGTCATAAAGCTACGATAGGTTGAATTGCTTTTCGCCCGGGGGATGGCGCGAGTGGACGCGATCCACGAGGTGAACGTCACCAAACAAAGCTACAGTTGCTGTGAAAGGAGTATAGCGGGACGGACTTTGCATAACTCCCATCGGAAGTATGTATATTTACGGTGTAGACTACTATTCGAAGCCGTCACCGCTCTGCGAGGCGACTCGAATGGGACGAGTAAAGCAATCTGAAGGCTAGCGGACAGCATGAGAACCCTAACCAAGGCTGAAACGAAGTGAATGAGGTGTCTGGTAAGCCAATCGAGCCCGCCTCTACAGCCGATGCCGAACTAGAACGGCGTGCCATGGCCATCACTCGGCGCGCCAACTTGATAGCCGGCTTGGCTGGTGCTTTCGCGGCTTGGGCGTCGAATTCTCATGCGGTGCTTATGGACGGCCTCCTCTCGCTGGTCGGATATGTCTCTGCCGTTTTTGCGCTGCGGATCAGCCAGACCGCCGACATGCGCCCAGATCGCAATCGACCGTTTGGTTATGCGGCCGATGAGGCACTCTATGCCACTTTCCGAAGCCTGGCGCTTATGGGTTTGGTAACATTCGGGATCGCGCATGCGGCATTGAGTATCTTAGATTACTTTCAAAACGGAACGCGGGAAGAGCTGAATCTGCCCCCTATCGCAATTTACACTGCCCTCGTAACAAGTATTTGTTTTTGGCTTGCCTATGTTCAAAGGCGCGCTTGGCAACGAACAGGACGTCAAAGCGATATGCTCAGACTGGAGTCTTTAGCTTCCTTCTATGACGGACTGATAGCGGTGTTTGCGGGTGGGTCTTTGCTGTCAACTGCGCTAATGGCAAACACTATATTTGAGTCAATCGCACCAATTATGGACTCCATCGTATTGATCATCCTGTCCACATTTGCTCTTCTGAGTTATCTTCCGGCATTCCGACAAGGCATCGCGCAATTGGCTGGCGTGCCAGCGTCCTCGCAGGACCAAGCTGCACTGCGCCGAATTGCTAGTGGGATCGCGTCCGACGCGGGAGGTGAAGTCGTCGATATCGCAGCGGTCAGGTTGGGAAGAAAGCTCGACAGTGTCGTCTATTATGATCCCAAAAAGCCGGTCACCGTTGCCGAGATCGATGCGCTCACGCTGAGAATGGATACCGAGGTCAATTCCCAGGTTGGAACAGCCTCCATTTTGCTCGTAGTATCTCGTGCTGGACGGGACATAACCAAGCTGCAGGCCGGCATCGAAAACTGAGCGTCCCAGCAAGATCACTTGATGCTGTCCGTCAACGTGTTGCTTGGCAACACCCAGTCATAGCGACCAGCGGAACGGCATGAGATTTTGGTTGGTTTCGGCACGACCGATCCGTCGCTGCGCAATGGAGTTTACCTCGACAGATGGGCTAGGACAGCGTCTGCCATGACGGCCAGGAGGACCTTAAATGGACGGTACTGCGGCAAAGTTATCGCCAAGAACCGTCTTTGCGGCGAGCAGCGGGGATGTGCTCGAATGGTATGATTTCACCGCCTATCCCTTCCTTGCACCGATCCTCGGGCAGTCTTCTTTCCCTCCGACAATCACCTTGCCTCGCTCCTGTCCGCCTTCGCTGTCTTGGCGGTGGGATATCTAGCGCGGCCCTTCGCGCCAGCCTGATCTTCGGCCACATCGGCCACAGGATCGGGCGAAAGCCCGCGCTGCTGCTCTCGATCTTCCAGCCCGGCCTCGCCGAACGCTCAGATGCGATCGGACCACCGGTGGAGGGTGCTTTTCGGAACACCGAGATTTTCGAGCGTGCGTTTGATCGGCAGGTGCGAGCACTCGACGAGCCGGATGATTTCGAGTTTTTCCGAGGCGGGGTATCTCATTCGCCGTCGCCCTCATCCCCGAGCATGCGTTTTTTCAGCAGCCGGTTTTCAAGACTGGCCGCGTCACGCTGACGTGGCGGTGCGTCGACTACGCGTTTCAGCCTCAACACCGCCAGGATATGGTCACCGACAAGGGCCCAACGACCCAGAAAGATCGGGTGACCGGGTAGCGCCGGAACGCGCTGAACAAGTCGGACAGAAAACTGCCCCCCAGGGTCCACTGTGATTGTCGCATCCTGATAATCGAGGAAGACTTCAGTCACCGGGTAATACGCTTTGAAGACAGCTTCCTTGATGGCAAAGACGAGTTTGCCCCTGTCGACTGAGTCCGCGCCACTTTTGATAGGGTATTCAAAGGTAACACGTTCATTCGGCCGGCCAACAGTACTGTATAGCGAGGGCTCAAGCGGCGTCGCGGGCTCCAGGTCAACACCAAGACCGAGCACATGTTCGTTGCGCGCAGCAATCGCCGCACAAAGCGTGCCGCTATGGGTAATGGATCCCACGATACCAGCCGGCCAGACCGGGCGCCGGTCGTTCGTGCGCGGTATCGGTTGCGCGGCAACGCCGAGAGCCGCGAGGGCCGAACGCGCGACCGTTCGCCCCGCACGAAATTCCGCCTTACGGACCGGCGCAGCAGCCGCGATCTCCGCTTCTTCACAGGGAAACAGGGGCCCTTGAGCCTTCGAGATCGAGCTTGCGGCTGCTACAACGTCTCCGGATAGAAGGTAGCTGAGTTTGTCTGCCAAACTCCGCGTAATCTCATCTCCCGCTTCATCCATTTGATTGTTCGGCAATTGCTGCGTTCTCGCGGTGTCAGCTCAGATCGAAGTCGCTCGTACTGGTCCGTGACCTAGCGCGTGTCCCTCTCGATCTGCCCCAGGCCGAGCGAAGAGGAAACGCGCCAGATGTGGTTCACCTTGAGCGGGTCGCGGTCTAAGATGGATAGCTCGAGAGCCACGAACGAAGCGCCTTCTGTGTCGACCGGGCTGGGCGCCGCTTCACTGCTCTGGCGCTTTTACACTGTTGCGATGTCGTTCAAAACGCCATTCAGAAGGCAAAATAGTCCATCGCAGTGAGCCGCATCGCCATTGCCGTGACTGCAATTTGGCGATGAGACGTCACGCCGCCTGTTCAGTGCCGGGATGCATCGCAAAAACGCCCACTATGCTTAGCGATACGGCTCTACTCGTCTACGCCGCGACAACGTTGTCTTCGGTCTTTCTCGCCTTCGAAAATTCGCCAGTGAAGCGCGCGCGGAACGCCTTCGGATCGACAGTGTCGAAGGTGCCACCCTTGGAGAAATGCCACGCGAATGTTCGGCCAAGCGCATAGGTTATCGCGCCGTAGAGCGCCGGCATGGTGGCCAAACCAAGAACTGGTCCCGCGATCGGAACTGAGCGCATCAAGCTAAAACTTGCCGCCCCAAACCCTGTCAACGGGATAACCGAGGCTAGCAGTGATGATGCGGTGCTTTTGGCAACTTGTTGGGAGAAGGAAATACCATACAGCTCCGCGAGTTGTGCAATCATCCGCATCTGGACAGTACTCGCTGCTGTGAGATCGACCAGCGGGATCGGAATGACGCCGCTTGCAACGCCATAAACCGCATGGCGCTTGATCACCGCGTCCACGTCCCGCTGCAATGCACTGTCAGCGACGCCGCCTTCCTCCGCATCGTTCGGCGCGGCAACATCAAGCTCTTTGACCTCATCGCTCCGAGGCGTGTCCGGCTCGCCCGTTTCGCCGCTTGCAACCGCACCGTCGTCGTTCATCGTGGTGTCCTCATCCTCGGTACATCGGCATCCATCATCTGATGAACTGGCCGATCAAAGACGTGCTGGCGCGCCTGACCTTCAAGCGATTACGCCGTTGTTCGCCGTTAGGAATGACGGTGACGTCGATCCCGCATGAACCCTAGCACGAGAAGGTACCCGATGGCGGGCGTCAAAATCAACGACAAGATGAACGCGCCGAACCAACCCATCCGCGTCCGCCTTGCCAGAAAACCCACGCCGAGCGCACACACGATGTAAAGCACAAAGATGAGGTAGGGGAACATGGAAACCTCTGCTCACACTGGTTGTCTAAAACTCTATGCCACAGTCAGTCGACTGCCTATTGTCTCACCGCCGCTTCGGGTGACTGCTCTGTACGGGCCCCTTCAGCCGTTTGTTCGGAGCCCTGGCTATTTGACGGCGCCCGCTCCGCCCGCGGCAACAACGCGCTGTCGTCAAAGAGGTCCGGCAAGCTACGAAAATCAGGCAACTGCTCGAACGCACCAGGGTCGACCTCGAAGGATCGCCGATCAGTATCGAAGGGATCAGCTAAGCCGTCGCCTGAGCTATCGCCATCTGCTCCGGCCTCGCCACCGGTGCCGCGTGTGAGTTCGCCGCCCAAGATGATCGGGAGTTGATCGCGCCCCCCGCCAACAACGACGATCTTAGAGTTGGACGATCGCGCAAGTTGAACGGTCGCTTCGATCCCGCGCCACGTCAGAAGGTCGGGCGTCAGTGCTTGACGGACAATATCGTAGAAAACGCTGATGCCGATAGCCTCGATCCGCCGGCGCTCCGCCTCCTGGATCTGCGTCTGCAGTCGGTAATCGAACGACTGCAGCAGCTGCTCTTGTGAAAGCTTGTCCTCAATTGCCGAAATGAGCTTCTCCGGAAGCACCACCCGGGTGATGACGACGTCGACGAAGTCCACGTACTGAGAGATGGGATGGTCGGTAAGGTGTTCATCGATCAGCGCTTTGAAATCTGTAGCGTTCTCCGAATAAAGCGAAAATGCATTGAGGCTACCGACCGCCTCACGCACGGCAGCGACGGACACGGGCGCGACCACCCTTTCTACATACTGAGGGCCGATAGCCTCTTGCAGGTACGGCACTTGATCGGGCTTCGGCCTGAACAGCGTCGAAGCGCTAATTTCAATCTCCATGTCGTCTCTAGTGAGGGCATTCAAAACGAAGGCCGTACGTTGGGTGCGCATCTCGTAAACATAGACGCGGTCCCATGGAAGCTTCAGCGCAAATCCCGGCGGTATTGTGCGGTCGAGCACCGTACCACCAAACAACAGGCTAAAGCGCACGCCCGCTTCACCCGGCAAAATGCGCAGCGCGACCGCATGATAAAGGATGATGATGGCGAGCGTCACGACGATGAGCGCCCCAACACCGAAAGCCACAACGCGCTCCACCCGGGTCAGAAACGGGCCATCGTCCATGTCCGCCGCCTCAAGTCTTTGCTTATCCCCCATCGCCACGCCCCCTGTGTTCCACGGTTACGTTTCCCCCAGCGAACGTGACGAGTGTGTCGGCAAGGTCGAAGAAGCGGTCGTCGTGGCTTACCACGACAAGCGTTCGCCCGGCTGCACGCCAAGCTGGAATGAGCTCGCGATAGATCCGGCGGCGAAAATTCGGATCCTGATCGGCGGCGATTTCGTCCAGAATCAGAATTGGCCGATTTTCCAGCAAAGCCACCGCAAGCGCGAGGCGCTGGCGTTGCCCGCTCGACAGATCTGTCGTCGAAAAGGCACCGTCAACAACGTCGACGCGGTCAGCAATGCCCAAATCGCGGAGCATGTCATTGGCTTGCTGGTCAGTGACGTGTTCCAGGCCGTAGAGCCGATCAAACAAATGGAAGTCGGTGAACACGCATGAGAAGAGCGAGCGGTAACGCGCCACATCGCGCTCATCCAACACAGCGTCATCCACCCGAATTTGTCCATCAAGCGGCGAATAAAGCCTCGCGAGGAGCTTCAAAAAGGTAGACTTCCCCGCACCGTTCTCGCCGACGAGAAACACCGTTTGGCCACGTTCGATACTGAGCGACACCGGCCCGAGATAAAAGCCCTCGGACCGGTCGCCCTCGTGATATGAAAACGTCAGGTCTTCCACTGAAATCCGACGGAACTCGAGCGGTTCACCGTCGGCACTCGGAAGGTCGTGCAAGGCGTTTTGCAGATCATGATCGAGCAACACAATTTCCGAGAGTGAAGAAGACAAGTCGATAACCCCAGGAAGTTCAAGCACCAAAGCGAACAGATAGTTTCGAACGAAAATGGCGACGTAGAGGGCTTGAACCACAACAGCGGTGTCATCGACATAAAGCGGCAGCGCAGCAACGATGACAAATAATGATACCCAAGCAAAAACATTGACGATGCACAGCAAGCTGGCGTGAACTGCGTTTTCATCAATGGCCGCCTTACGTAACGTCATCGACGTGGGACCCAAGAAACCTTCAATCAGCGTCGACCGCCGATTCTCATGGAGGCGCACCTCCTTCTGTCCGGACAAGAGATGGCGCAGCAACTTGATATGCTCACCTTTTGCCGCGCGGGTGCGCTTCATAAGATCTGCAAGGCGTCGCTGCCCCACGAGGTAAGCGCCCGCGCCAATGGCAAAAAGCACCACGAATACAAGCAGGATCCAAGGCGCAAATAGGAGGATGACGAGCGCGGAAAGAACCAGGCTCGACGCAGAGGTTGCCACATTCGGCAGCCGGCGAGACATGGCCGAAACCTTGGCAAAGTCGGTCGACAGCACCTCTTCGATGCGTGCCGTACCGATGCGCCGCAGCTGTTCGAGATCGACCTTCGATATCGCCTCTTCGATGGCAAGACGCCGTGCCGAAATATCGGTTTCGACAATGACGCCGCACTGACGAACGGTCACGTAAAGCGCACCGGCGGAAACACAGGCTGTCACAAGAAATAAGAAAAGCGGACCATACAACACCACCCCGTCGACCAATCCGCCGATAACGATGGACATTAAAATAAGGCACAGGGTTGGACCGACCGCAGCAACGAGCGCCATTGCAAAAAACAACGCACGCCGCTTGCGATTTTTCAGGAATATCGCGACGACGTTTTTCAAGTCAAAGACCTTGGCCCCGGACGCACGATTGTATTGCCCCATGAATAAAGTCGGTTACCAAGGACCGCTTTACGCTGACACAGCATTGCGCTGACGCGCCTATCAATAGTGCGCGCGGAAGAGTAACTTGCTCGGGAAATCGCTTCAGCAAAGATACATCAGGCCTTGTTCGAGTCAGCTCTTACTGCAGCAAGCGCTTTGCGCACAGACAAAGGCGTGATATCGGTCCAAACTTCCTCAATATAAGCAAGGCACTCCTCTTTCTTCCCCACTGGACCCATTTGGCGCCATCCAGGTGGGATATCTTTAAATGTTGGCCAAAGCGAATGCTGTTCCTCATCATTCACCAAGACCATATACTCATATCGCTCATCGTCCATCTGACACTCTCCGTATGGCAGCGTATAGCATGCGTTGATGTCTATTGGCGGGCATGCGACGGCACAACCAACGCAGCGAGCCCCTTCGAATCAACAATCTGCCTGGTTTCGATCCATCGAACCACCTCATCCATGACCGCTGGCGCAGCGTCTGGGGCGAGCAATCGGTTGTGCCGGTAGGCAACATCGACAGTGTCGAGCTTACCGCTGAACGCACCCCATCCGAGCGCCGGATCGTTCACCTGTTCGGCGGTGTCCGAAGCACGCACCACCAGGACCGGGCCGTGGTAATGCGACGATGGCGGCCGACCTGCCACAAGCCGCCCATTGCTGTGGGCCACACGCAGGTGGCGCTCAACGGCGTCGGCATCATCTGGCGGACAGTCAAAATCGATGCCGTTGGCCGCAAGCATCGCCGAGCCCACAATACGATACCGGTCCGCCGGCGTTGATGCCTGCTGAAACATCTCCAATCGATCAGGCAAGAATTCGGTGACCAGACGCTCGACATACTCTTCAAACGACGGGCCTCTGGTTGCTCCCATCTGATCCAGGCTCGTTTCCGGTGTGTTGACGCTATCCAGGATCGCGACCCCGTGCACCATGCGCCCACGCCGCGAGAGCCGACTCGCGGCGTCATGGGCGAGGTAACCGCCCAGGGACCAGCCGACGAACACCAACGGGGTTGCATCGGTCAGCGCGGCAATCGCCTCGCAGTAGCACTCCAGCATTGCTTCATAATCGGCAAACGGCGCCTCACCGGGCTCGTGACCGCGCGATTGAACGCCAATCATGCGCCCCATGGGCAATAAGCGCTCTTTGACCGCGGGCTGTCCGTACACCGCCATGTGGCCGCTTGCCGGATGGAAGCACACAATCGCAGCGGATGGACCCAAGCGGGGCGGACAAAATGGCCGGGCAGAATCAACAATGTCGCAAAGCGGACGATAGGCTGGCCGGTCGGCGCGAACTGCTGCGCTGAGCGCTGCCACGTTCGGCATCTCGAACACCCTGCGTACGGGGAGCGCTTCGCCGGTCGCCGCCTGGATTGCCCGCACCAGACGGACTGCCATCAACGAATGACCACCGAGCGCAAAGAAATCGTCGTGACGGCTCACACGCTCCACGCGCAGGAGTTCTGCAAAGATGCCCGCCACCAGCACCTCGGTATCGCCCTCAGGGGCGATGTATTCGGCCGATGGCACGCTGATGTCGGGGTCCGGCAGCGCCTTTCGGTCGACCTTGCCTGACGACGTTAACGGCAAGTGCGAAATCAGCACAAACGCGGACGGGATCATGGGCTGCGGCAACGTTTCGGCGAGCGCGCCTCGAACCTCGGCGACGAGGTCTGGCGCAGCGCTCGTCACGACAGGTTCGCCAGACATCGCATCCTTGGCCGTCTCGGCCGCCTGAAATGTGGGGCTTGCCAAGACCAGATAAGCGACGACTACGATGTCCCCGCTCGCGTTACTCCGCGCCACCACGGCCGCACGGGACACGAACGCGAGAGCGGTCAGCGCCGCTTCGATTTCGATGGGCTCCACGCGCACACCGCGTACCTTAAACTGCCCGTCCATGCGGCCGAGATAATCAAGCCGTCCGTCAGCGCGCCAACGGGCCAGATCACCAGTGCGATAAAGCCGGGCGCCTGGGCGCAAGGAGAACGGGTCGGGAATGAAACGGCTTGCGCTCAGGCGGGGAGAACCGGCGTAGCCGCGAGCAAGCTGCGCTCCACCGATAAGGAGTTCCCCGGCCACCCCAATCGGCAACGGCTCCAGCTGGCTATCGACAACGTAGAGTTCGGTGTTGGCAACCGGCCGGCCGATGGGTGTCGATGGCTCCCCCGGTAGAGTTGTATGAGCGCAGACCTCCACGGCCGCCTCCGTCGGGCCGTATAGGTTGATGATGTCGAGGCCCGTGCGCCGGCGCCACTCGTCCGCGCTGCGGGCGGACAGCGCCTCGCCGCTCGCAAACGCGAAACGCAGGCTCGCATTGCGCAGGGCGTCCCGCTCGACGGTTTCAAGAAGGCTATCGAGCATACTCGGCACGAAGTGGATAACGGTGACACCGTGTCGGTGGACGGCAGCGACCACGGCCGCTGGATCCGTGTGCGCATCGGGAGCGAGGAGCACCACACGCGCGCCAGCGAGGGTCCACCAGAACAGCTCCCAAACCGAGACGTCAAAGGTCGTCGGCGTCTTTTGCAGAACCACATCATCCGGGCCGAGGGGAAAGTCGCGTTGGGCCCATTCCAGTCGGTTGAGGATGGCACCATGGTCCACCATGACGCCTTTGGGCTGCCCGGTGGATCCAGAGGTATAGATGACATAGGCAAGGTTGTGCGCTGACAGCGGTGCGGTTCGCTCGGCAAGCTGAACCGGTGCGGCCGAGCACGCCGCAATGGCCCGCGCGCTGGCGGCATCGTCGAGCACCAGCCTGGGGCAGTCGGTGGCAAACGCGCTCGCCCCAT